>CAJCBN010000090.1 GCA_903960645.1 uncultured Actinomycetes bacterium
GGCGTGGATCGCCTCGCGAAGAAGCTGAACCAGGCCGGCGTCGGCGCCGCCAACCTCCACGGCGGCCGCTCGCAGTCGCAGCGTGACCGGGCGCTCGCCGCCTTCCAGAGCGGCCGCATGCCGGTGCTCTGCGCCACGGACGTCGCCGCCCGCGGCATCCACGTCGACGAGGTCTCGTGCGTCGTGCACTTCGACCCGCCGGCGGACAAGGCCGACTACATCCATCGCTCGGGCCGCACCGGCCGTGCCGGTGAGGATGGCCTCGTCGTGAGCTTCGTCGGCAAGCAGGACGAGCACGCTGTCCGCAAGCTGATCAGCCAGCTGAAGGTCGACGTCGAGATGACGTCTGTCGACCTCGACCTGCTCGGCGAGGTCAAGACGGTCCGCGTCGACGCCAAGCGCCCGGCCATCGTCGAGCAGGCCGCAGCCGATGCTGTGGCCGAGACCGAGCTGAAGCCGCCGGGCGAGTCGCAGCGCGATCGTCGTGATGGCGACCGCCCGCGTCGCGATGCCGATCGTCCGCGCCGTGATGCCGGCCGACCGCAGCAGCGTGACGCCGCCAAGCCCGCCCACGAGGGCAACCGCGAGGCGCGTCCGTACGAGCCGCGCGATGCGCGTCCCGCCGACACGCGCGGCGACGCCACGACGCGCGAGCACCACAAGCATCAGCAGTCGAACCGCACGGTGCATACGAACGGCACGCCGGAGCCCAAGGCCGGCAAGCCCACGCCGGGCAAGGCCGCGGCCGCGAAGCTGCGGCACAAGCGCCGCAAGCGCGCTGTCGGCGCCTAGTCCGTCGGGGAATCGTCGGTGGAAGCGGTGTCGCGGGAAGTCTCCTGCGACACCTGCTTCCCGCCGCGCTGGCGTCCGATGTTGCTGACGATCAGCGCGAGCACCGTGACGAGGTACAGCTGGCCCATCAGGCCCTCGGCGACGGCGATGAAGCGCCCGGTCGTGTGTGCCGGCGTGAAGTCGCCGTAGCCGATCGTCGCGAGCGTGATGTACGAGAAGTAGAGGTACACCGAGGTCGGCTGGTTCGGCCCCTGCGTGAAGAACGTGTCGCCGGAGGCCGCGCTCAGCGACATGAAGACGTACGCGAAGAAGAGGCCGATCATCAGGTAGACGGTGACGGCGTTGATCACGACGCGCGTATCGACCACGGGCGCCTTGGCCACGCGCGTGAAGATCTTGACGATCACGCCGAGGGTCAGCGCCGCGCTGAACGCCGTGGCGACGAAGCGCCCGGAATCGATGCCGACCACCTTCGCCAGCACGCCGGCGATCACGACGATCAACACGACGATGATCGGCGAGGCCATGTAGGCAAGGCGGCGCAGCCGCAGGTCGCGGATGTGCGAGACGACGGCAATCTGAAAGAGCAGGCTCTGCAGGAGCAATGCGATCACCGCGGTGATGATCGACCGGTTGCCGGCCGCAATACAGATGAACGCCGCGAACGAGATCAGCGGCGCGATCAGGATGTGGTTGTCGCTCGTCAGCGCCATCCAGCGGTGGCCGAACTGCTGCCGCTGCTGGTCGAGGTGCGGACGGGGCGGCTGCTCGGTCACGCCTGCTCGGCCCGATCCCGTGGTCCAAACATGCGCACCGTCTCGGCGTCGTCGCCGGTCGGCACGTTGGCGATGCCGAGCATCCGGTCGATGACCATGTTCTGGAAGCGGTGGCAGGACTCCTCGAAGCGGTAGCACATGCGACCGCCCTCGTAGGCGGGGTTGCGGAGGCCATCCTGCACCCGCTCGACGATGCCGATGTCCTCCTTGTTGACCTCATCCCAGAACGTCATCAGCGCCTCGATGTCGGCCTCGGGATTGGCGCTGCCCGTAACGGAATCGGGGTGCGCGAGGAGGTACGCGACCTCGGCGGTGTGCCCGACGCCGTCGGGGCGCGCGAGCAGCAGAAAGACGTGGTTGGCCATCACGTTGATCGCGATGTTCGGGAAGAGCCAGATGAAGCGCGCAGCCTCGGCGTCCTGGCCCTCGACGAACGTGACGGGCGGCAGACCCGCCCAGCCGCCGTCCTCAGTGTTCGGCGCGATCGGCCATGTGCAGAACCCGACGTACTTGCCGGTGCCCTGCCAGCGGTAGTGGTCGTCCATCGGCGAGACCTTGACCAGCGCGGGGTGCACCCACGGCAGGTGGTAGTACTCCATGAAGTTCTCGGCGATCAGCTTCCAGTCCGCCTGGATGTCGTACTCGACCCGGCGCTGCAGGCGGTACTCGCCAAGGCGGTAGCCGGCGAGGCGCTCGGTCAGGTCGCCGAGCTCGTGCTCAAGCTCCGGCGTCTCCGGGTCGAGGCAGACGAAGACGAGGAAGTTCCACTCGGCGATGCGGACGGGGTGGAGGCCCATCTCGTCCTTGTCGAACGCCTTGACGTCCGCCATGTCGAAGGCGACGCGCGCCTCGACGGGCACCTCGCTCTCGGGGGTGAACAGCGGCGTGCCGAGGCACTTGCCGTCGAGGTCGTACGCCCACGCGTGGTACGGGCACGAGAAGAAGCGCTTGACGTGGCCCGTGCCCTCGCACAGGCGGGCGCCGCGGTGCCGGCACACGTTGTGGTGCGCACGCAGTTCGCCGTCGCTGTTGCGCGTGACGATCAGCGAGCGGCCCGCAACCTCGACGACGAGAAAGTCGCCGGGCTCGCGCACCTCGTCGGTGACGCAGACGGGCACCCAGCTTTTGGCGAAGAGCTCCTGCTGCTCGAGCTCGTGGAAGTCCTGCGAGGTGTAGGCATCGGGCACCAGCGTCCACGCGAAATCGACGGGCAGGCGGGTCTTGGCGTAGGTGTCCTCCCGGAGGAAGGCCTCGCGCGGCAGCGGGCGGTGCATGCCCGGGATGGTACCGCCGGCGCGCACCACGGGCGAGCGGTGTTCTACGGGGTGAGACCGAGAAGCAGTGTGACGATCAGGACGGCACTGGCGATGCCGAGGCCGATCGCGCCACCCCAGAGCAGGCCCTGTTGCAGGCGGCCCACGCGGAGCGCACCCATCACGCGGTCGTCACCGCCGATCCGCGCCAGGGCGATCAGGATCGGCACCAGCAGGATCGCGTTGAGCACCTGGGAGAAGAACAGAATCGGCAGGAGCGGAATGAACGGGAGCGCGACGAGCAGCGCGGCCAGCGCCGTCATCACGACGAACGTGCCGTAGAAGACGGGCGCCTGGCGGAACGAGTCGTCGATGCGGGCCTCCGCGCCGATCGCCTCGGCGACGGAGTATCCGGACGACAGCGGCACGACGGCGGCGGCGAGCGTGCCGGCGGCGAGCAGCCCCACGCCGAACAGCAGGCTGGCGAAGCCGCCGGCCAGCGGCTCGAGGGCGAGCGCCGCGTCGGCCGCGTCCTCGATCGACGTGCCCGTGGCGTGCAGCGTTGCAGCGCAGGCGATGATCACGAACAGCCCGATCACACCGGTCAGCACCGCGCCGGTGACGATGTCGACGTTCTCCATCTTCAACTGCTCGGCCTTGATCCGCTTGTCGACGGCGTAGGACTGGATGAACGAGAGGCCCCACGGTGCGATCGTCGTGCCGACTACGGCGACGGCGGCGATCAGCGCGCCCGTCTGCCCGCTGGAGCCCGGTACGAGGAGGCCGTGCAGCGTCGCGCTGGGGTCTGGCCCCGCGAGGAGGCCGGACAGGACGTAGGACGCGAGTAGGGCGCCCAGCGCGAGCAGGATCCGCTCGACAATGTGGAACGACGAGCGCACGACCAGCAGGGTGATGATGATCGCGGCGGCCGGGACGGAGAGCTCGCGCGGCACCCCCACGAGTCCGAGCGCAGCCGCGATGCCCGCGTATTCCGCCGCCAGGGTGCCGAGGTTGGCGACCAGGAGGCACGCGAGGATGAGCCCGCCGACGCGCACGCCGTACCGCTCGCGCACGAGGCCGATCATGCCCTGGCCGGTGGCGACGCCGATGCGCACGCCGAGCAGGTGGTAGAGCACGAGCATGCCGGTGGCGACGACCAGGACCCAGAGCAGCGCGTAGCCGTGGTCGGCGCCCATCACCGCGTAGGTGGTGATGCCCGCCGGGTCGTCGTCGGACAGCCCGGCGATCAGGCCGGGGCCGAGCACGGCCAGAAACAGCGCGAGGCGCCTACGCACGAGGCACTCGGAATCGGCTCAGGTGCGGCCGGTGCGGTCGCCGTGCGATGTGCTCGCGGACCGCACGGCTGTGCTCCGGCGGCAGCTGGGAGAGCACGTCGTGCTTCATGCGGTGCGGCAGGCGCCGGATCAGTCGGGCGAGGTGGTGCGTCTCGATCGTGGCGACGTGAGCGTGCGAGGCGTGGGCCACCACGCAGCTCGCCATGACGGTGACGTCATCGAGGCGGAGGAGGTCCTCGCGGTGGCGGCGGGCGAGTGGGCGCAGACCGAGCCGCTGGAGCACGGGGCGCAGGCCAACCTCGAGCGCGACCGCCTCGAGGCCGCCGTCGACCGGGCGTAGCGCGACGTCGCCGACGCGCACCACGCGACGGTCATCGGTATCGACGACCTGCCGGTCGAGGACGTCCCGGCGCAGCGACAGGAGGCCGGTCGGCGGCAGCGGTGCGCCGAGCGCGAGCCTGTCGCGCTGCCAGTGGGCCTCGTAGGTGGTGCCGTCGACAACCACGGCGCGAACCGGCCAGGTGGTCCCTGGCGCCTCGACCAGCAGATCCGCGACGCGCTCCCCGCCGGGCAGCCGCCGGCCGAGCAGGTCGCTGAGTTGGACCGCTGCGGGCGCGCGATCGGTCATGGCGCGAGCCTACCAGCGCGGGGGCAGGCCGAGCCGGTAGGCTCCCGCACGATGGATGCCTTCATCGTCGATGCCGTGCGGACGCCGTTCGGCAGGAACCGCGGTGGCCTCAGCGGCATCCGCGTGGACGACCTCGCCGCGCTGCCGCTGCGGGAGCTGGTCGCCCGCCACCCGGAGCTCGATCCCGCGCAGATCGACGAGGTGCTGCTCGGCGACACGAACCAGGCTGGCGAGGACAACCGCAACGTGGCGCGCATGGCTCTCCTCCTCGCGGGCCTTCCCGTGTCGGTGCCGGGCGTCACGCTCAACCGCCTCTGCGGCTCGGGCGGCGAGGCGATCATCCAGGGCTCGCGGATGATCCGCTGCGGCGACGCCGACGTCGTCGTGGCCGGTGGCGTCGAGGGGATGAGCCGCTCGCCGTTCATCCTGCAGAAGCCCGATGAGGCCCTACCGCGAGACATGAAGCTGCACTCGACCGCGGTCGGCTGGCGGATGGTAAACCCGGCGATGCCCGACGCGTGGCTGCTGTCGCTCGGCGCGGCGGCCGAGCAGACCGCTGTGCGCCTCGGCATCACGCGCGA
>CAJCBN010000091.1 GCA_903960645.1 uncultured Actinomycetes bacterium
GGGGGCGTCGGGAAGGTCGCTCACGTGATGTGCTCCTCGATATCGCCGCTCGGGACGGGAATGTCCTCCGCGCGGGGGTGGTTGACGATGGCCACGCCGATGATGGCGATGGCCATGCCGATCAGGGTCAGGGTGCCGGGCACGTTACCGCGCGCGATCTCGATGACGGCGGCAACGACGGGTGGCAGGAAACTCCAGGCCATCACGCGGCCTGAGGTCCAGCGTGACAGCGCGATGAAGAAGAACGCGAATGCGATCAGCTGCGAGCCGATGCCGAGGAACGCGAGGCAGAACCAGAGCGTCGGGGCGGACCAGTCGGTGGCGCCGGCGTCGCCGACGAAGATGACGGCGGGGATCGTGAGGACGGCGCCGCAGATGAACTGCGCAGTGGTGAAGCCCCAGAGCTCGGTCTCAACCTCCTGAACGCTCATCCAACGCACGAGCACGCTGGCGGTGGCGTGTCCCACGGCGCCGACGAGCACGGCGGCGATGCCGAAGACGAACTCGGCCCCCGAGCCGACGCTGCCCGGGTCGGACAGGACGATTACGACGACGCCGACGAACCCGATCGCGAGGCCCAGCCCACGCAGGAACTTGACCTTCTCCTGGAGTGCGATGCGCGCCATCAGGACGGCGAAGAACGGCGCCGAGTTGATCAGCACGGCCGTCACCGCCGGTCCCGCGGTCTCCGCGCCGATGCCAAGGCCGGTCAGCGCGAGGGCGGTGCCGCCGAGACCCACGATCGCGGCGAAGAGCCAGATCCGCGGCGAGCGGGGAAGCCGGCCGCCGATCAGGGGGAGCAACGGCAGCAGAATCAGCGCGGCGATGATCGGCCGGGAGATCGCAGTGACGCCGACGGAGGTGTAGTCCAGCGCGACGTCGGTCACGTTGAACGCGGCACCCCAGAAGAACACGGTGACGGCGAGCAGCACGGGCACGGGCACGCGGGCGAGCAGGGAGGCGTCGTTCATGCCGTGTGCGCTGCGGATCGGTGGAAGGCGGTCACGCGATGTGCTCTTCCATGTCGCCGCTCGGGACGGGGACGTCCTCCGCGCGGGGGTGGTTGACGATGGCCACGCCGATGATGGCGATGGCCATGCCAATCAGGGTGAGGGTGCCGGGGACGTTGCCGCGGGCGATCTCAATGGCGGCGGCGACGACGGGCGGCAGGAAGCTCCAGGCCATGACGCGGCCCGAGGTCCAGCGCGACAGCGCGACAAAGAACAGAACGACGGCGATCAGCTGCGAGCCGATGCCGAGAAAGGCGAGTGCGGCCCACAGTTCCCCGCTCGACCAGTCGGTCGCACCCGGGTTGCCGTAGAGCAGCAGGAAGGGGATCAGGAAGACGGCGCCGCAGATGAACTGGGCGGTGGTGAAGCCCCAGAAGCCCGAGAGGCGGTCGTTGACGCTCAGCCAGCGCACGAGGACGCTCGACGCCGCGTAACCGATCGCCCCGATGACGGCCGCGCCGATGCCGAACACGAGCGTGGCGCCGCTCCCCGAGGAGATCGGGTTCGACAGCACGATCACGACGACGCCGGAGAAGCCGATGAACAGGCCGAGTGCGCGCATCAGTCGGATCTTCTCGGCGAGGGCGATGCGGGCCATCAGCACGGCGTAAAAGGGCGCCGAGTTGAGCAGCACGGCCGCCACAGCCGGGCCGGCGTACTCCGTGCCGATGACCATCCCGACGATGGTGATCGTCGTCGAGCCGAGGCCGACGGCAGCGGCATAGAGCCAGAGGTTCCGCGAGCGCGGCAGAGAGAAGCCGGCGAAGGGCATGGCGATGAGCAGGATCCCCGCCGCGATGAGGGGGCGCGAGAACGCGACGACGCCGGCCGAGGCATGCCCGAGCGCGACGTCGGTCACGTTGAACGACGCGCCCCAGAGCACGACGTTGACGCCGAGGATGACGGGGACGGGGGCGCGTCCCAACAGGCCGTTCATGTCGCTCGCGCCTCGGTCACTCGGGGTGCTCCACGGCGTGCTCGGCGTCGGGGTCGATGGTCGCGACGGGATGATCGTCCGCGCCCTCGGCCTTGGGGTGGTTGACGATCGCCACGCCGACGATGGCCACGGCCATGCCGAGCAGGGTGACGGCGCCGGGGATATTGCCGCGCATGATCTCGATGACGCCGGCGACGACCGGGGGCAGGAACGACCACGCCATCACGCGGCCGGAGGGCCAGCGGGCGAGGGCGACGAAGAAGCAGACGTAGGCGATCAGCTGTGCGCCGATGCCGAGAAACGCGATCGCCCCCCAGAAGCCGGGTGCGCTCCACTCGGTGCTCCACGGATCGCCCGACAGCAGCATGAAGGGGATGATCCCGATCGTTCCGCAGAGGAACTGCGCCCAGGTGAAGCCCCAGAGGTCCGTCTCGATCTCCCTGACGCTCATGTAGCGGACGATCACGCTGGACGCGGCGTAGCCGATGGCGCCGATCATGACCGCAGCCACGCCGAAGACGAAGTCGCCACCGCTTCCGGTTTCGGTCGGGTTGGAGAGCACGATGATGACGACGCCGACGAAGCCGACCACCAGGCCGATGCCCCGCAGGGCCTTGATTCGCTCGTTGAGCGAGATGCGGGCGAACAGGACGGCGAAGAACGGCGCGGAGTTGAGCAGTACCGCCGCGACGGCGGGACCGGCGTACTGCGTACCGAGACCGAGGCCCGTCAAGGACAGGGTGGTGGAGCCGAGGCCGACGAGCAGCGCGAAGAACCAGATGCGACGCGAGCGGGGGATCTTGCCGCCGAGCACGGGGATCAGGATCAGCAGGACGACGGTTGCGGACAGGGCCCGCAGGAACGTGATCATGCCCGCTGGGGCGTAGTCGAAGGCGATATCGGTCGCGTTGAACGCGGCGCCCCAGAAGAACATGGTGATGCCAAGCAGGATCGGCACCGGGATGCGTCCCATGAACGAACTGGTCATGTCCCCTCCTCAAGGGCGCGCCGGGTGGGGGTACC
>CAJCBN010000092.1 GCA_903960645.1 uncultured Actinomycetes bacterium
CGAGCAGCTTCGTGTAGAGGGGCTTCATCGTGGCGTCGAGATGGGCCTTGACGGGGCTGAACAGCGCCCACAGCACCAGCAGGAAGAACACGCAGCTGATCACGTACCAGATCCACTTGTCGGAGTTGTCTCCGCGAAGCGAGGCGATGAGGCCGGTGGCGATCATCAGGACGTCCGCGCCGATAACCCAGCCGATCAGGCCGTTGCGGGCCCGTCCAGCTTCGCCGCCGCCGGTCAGCGGGGCAAGGCCAATGGTGAGCAGGCCGAGGAGCAGGAGCGGGGTGGTGACGACCCAGTCGACGTAGCGGGCGTAGAACACCTGCTGGCCGGCGATCTCGACGACGCCAGTTCCCGTCGCCATGGCGAGGTAGGCACAGGCCGCGATGGCGCAGACGAAGAAGCTCGCCGTCACGTGATGCCGCTCCGCGTTCGGAAGCGAAAAGCCGAGCGCAGCGATGATGACGGCTCCGATCGCCATGCCGGCTGTTCCGAGCCAGAGAATGAGTTCCTGGTTGGACGTGAGGTCCATGGGCCACCTGTTCCTTGTGATGCGTTGCGGCCGGGATACCTGCGCCGTGCGGGTATTTTGTCAGGCGGCTTGGCTAGAGGTAGTGCGGAAAGTCGTCATTGTCGTGATGTAAAATAGTTCCGCCCGGTTGGAACCGGACGCTCGTCGAGCGCATTCGCGGTTCACCGGACGGGACGCGCGGGCGTCGAATCGCCCGCTGCTGCAGCGGTCCGCCGGGGCGACTTCGTATCCTCAACGCATGGAGCGCTACGACCCCCAGGCCGTCGAGGCCCGCTGGCAGGCCGTGTGGGCGGCCGAAAAGGCCTTCGAGACGCCGAACCCGACCGACCCGGCGAACGACGACGCCCCGCGGGCCTACGTGCTCGAGATGCTGCCGTACCCGTCCGGCGACCTGCACATGGGGCACGTGACCAACTACACGATGGGCGACGTCGTCTCGCACTTCCGCCGCCGCACCGGACATCGCGTGCTGCACCCGATGGGCTACGACTCGTTCGGCCTGCCCGCCGAGAACGCCGCCATCAAGACCGGTGGCAAGCCCGCCGAGGTGACGGCGCACAACATCGCGCGCATCCGGGAGCAGATGCTGCGCATGGGTTGGTCGATCGACTGGAGCCGCGAGCTCTCGACGTCGGATCCGTCCTACTACCGCTGGACGCAGTGGATCTTCCTGCAGCTGTTCGAGCGCGGCCTCGCCTACAAGCGCACCGCCGCCGTCAAGTGGTGCCCGCAGGATCAGACGGTGCTGGCCAACGAGCAGGTCGTCGATGGCCGCTGCGAGCGCTGCGGCACCGAGGTCGAAGCGCGCGACCTCGACCAGTGGTTCTTCCGCATCACCGACTACGCCGACCGCCTGCTCGACGACATGGACAAGCTCGACCAGTGGCCGGAGCGCGTGCTGACGATGCAGCGCAACTGGATCGGGCGCTCGCACGGTGCCGAGGTCGTCTTCCGCGTGGTCGGGAGCGACGAGGAACTGCCGGTCTTCACGACGCGCCCCGACACGCTGTTCGGCGCCACCTTCTTCGTGCTCGCGCCGGAGCATCCGCTGATTCAGGACCTCGTGCGCGGTACGGACGCCGAGACCGAGGTGATGGACTACGTCCGCCGTCGCAGCGCCGAGTCGGTCGCCGACCGCATGCGCGACGACCGTCCCAAGACGGGCGTCGATACCGGCCGCCGCGTGGTCAACCCCGTCACGCTCGAGGAGATCCCGATCTGGGTCTCCGACTACGTCCTCGTCGAGTACGGCACCGGCGCGATCATGGCCGTGCCGGGCCACGACGATCGCGATCACGCGTTCGCAACGCTGTTCGGGCTGCCGATCCGCCAGGTCGTCGCCGCCGCCGACGGCGCGGTCGAGGTCGACGTCCAGCGCGAGGCCTTCACGTCCGCCGGCGAGGATGCCGTGCTCGTCAACTCCGGCCGCTTCGACGGGCTGCCCGTCGTCGAGGCGAAGGTGGCCGTCGCCGCCTGGCTCGCCGAGGAGGGTCGCGGCGAGACCAAGACGGCCTACCGGCTGCGCGACTGGCTCGTCTCGCGCCAGCGCTACTGGGGCGCGCCGATCCCGATCATCGACTGCCCGGCCTGCGGCCTCGTGCCGGTGCCCGACGAAGATCTGCCCGTCCGGCTGCCGGAGATCGAGGACTACGCGCCCAAGGGTCGCTCGCCACTGGCCGCCGCCGAGGAGTGGCGCGCGGTGCCGTGCCCGACCTGTGGCGCCGCCGCCCAGCGCGAGACGGACACGATGGACACGTTCGTCGACTCGTCCTGGTACTACCTCCGCTACGTCAGCGCCCACGACGACACGCAGGTCTTCGACCGCGCCGCCGTCGACTGGTGGCTCCCCGTCGGCCAGTACATCGGCGGCGTCGAGCACGCGATCCTGCATCTGCTGTACAGCCGCTTCTTCACGAAGGTCCTGTTCGACGCCGGCTTCATCGGTTTCGAAGAGCCGTTCGCGAACCTCTTCACGCAGGGGATGATCTACAAGGACGGCGCGAAGATGTCCAAGTCCAAGGGCAACGTCGTCGCCCCGGACGCGATCGTCAACCGCTACGGCGCCGACGCCCTGCGCATGTACGTGCTGTTCATGGGGCCGCCAGATCAGGACAAGGAGTGGTCCGACAGCGGCGTGCTCGGGCCGTCCCGCTTCCTCGACCGGCTGTGGAAGGCCGTCGACCGCATCGCCGCCGAGACCACCGGCGACGCGCTGCCCGCCGCGCCCGCGCAGGCCGAGGGTGCCGCGCTCGACCTGCTGCGGCTGACGCACCAGACGATCGTGCGCGTCACCGAGGACATCGACCGGCGCCTGCAGTTCAACACCGCGATCGCCGCGGCGATGGAGCTGCTCAACGGCATCGAGAAGCACCGCGACGCGCTGCTGGGCGACCCCGTCGGCGGCCAGACGCTGCGCCACGCCGCGGGTACCCTCGTCTGCCTCGTCCAGCCGTTCTCGCCGCACATCGCGGAGGAGCTGTGGGAGACGCTCGGCGGCGCGCGCCTGTGGGAGGCGCCGTGGCCGATCGCCGATCCGGCCCTGCTCGTGTCCGACACCTTCGAGTGCGTGGTGCAGATCAACGGCAAGCTGCGCGAGCGCACCCCGCTGGCACGTGGTCTGTCCAAGGACGAGGTGCTCGCCGCGGTCCGGGCCCTGCCGAAGATCGCCGAGCAGCTGGAGGGACGCGAGCTCGTGAAGGAGATCGTGGTTCCCGACAAGCTCGTCAACATCGTCGTCAAGTAGCGCGTCGGTCCGGCGCGCACCTGCGCGCTGGGCGTGACACGGCGTTGCTCGCCGGAGCGTCCGTTGCGGGCAGGCTGCGGCCATGCCCTCGCTCGACCGTCGAACGCTCCTCCTCGGCCTCGCCGCCATCCTCCTCCTGGCGGCGGCCGTGACGTTCATCCGCGGTCGCGAGGGCGCTGCGCGCCCGCCGGTGCCGGTCCCCGCAGCCGCCGCTGCGGCCGACGGCGCCGGCGGTGTCGCGCCGGTGCCGGAGGAGCCGCTGATCGTCTACGTGACGGGCGCCGTCGAACGCCCGGGCGTCTACCAGCTGGAGCCGGGCCGGCGTGTGATCGATGCGATCGAGCGAGCCGGCGGCGTCACCGCCAAGGCGGATCGGGTGACCGTCAACCTGGCGGCGCCGCTGATCGACGGCCAGCAGATCCTCGTGCCCGAGGCCTACGCACCGGGGGCGGGAGCGGCGCCAACGGGTGCCGGACCGGCCGTTGGCGGCCCCGTGCACCTCAACAGCGCCGATGTGGCGGCCCTCGACGCGCTACCCGGGGTCGGTCCGGCCACGGCGCAGCGGATCATCGACTGGCGCGATCAGAACGGCGGCTTCCAGACGATCGAGGATCTCGAGCAGGTGCCGGGCATCGGCCCGGCCAAGCTCGCGGCACTGCGCGACCTCGTCACCCCGTGAGGCTGCCGCAGCTGGCGCTGCCGGACCTCATCGGTCCGCTGGTCGCTGCGGGCGCGCTGCTGGCACTGGTGCCGTTCGGCGCGACCGCCGCGTTGATCGGTGGCGCGACGGCGCTGGTGGCCTGCATCCGATCGCGGCAGACGGCGGCCGTGGCGGGCGTCGGCCTCGTCCTGCTCGGGTGGGGCTGCGGCGCGCTGCGCGTGCAGGAGCTCGGCCGCGACCCGTTGGCGCCGCAGGTTGGCCATGCGCTCGTCGCGGCGCTCGTGGTGGTGGAGGAGCCGTGGCGCGGCAGTGGCTACACCCGCAGCGCGCTCGGCCGTGTCCTCGGACCGGACGGCGGTCGCGTGCTGCTGCGTCGGGCGGGCGCGTTGGGGCCGGAGCGAGGGAGCATCCTGCGCGTGTCGGGCTCCTTGGAGCGACCGCGCGGGGCCCGCGACGGCTTCGACGAGCGGGCGTGGCTGGCCCGGCAGGGCGTGCACGCCGTTCTGCGGCTGCGCGAGGAGGCCCTGGTCGGTCACCGCGGCGGGCTTTGGGGCCTCGCCGACCGCGCCCGCCTGCGCGCGCTCGCCGCGCTGGCACCGGCGGGCCGCGGCGACGCGGCGCAGGTCGACGTCGGCCTGGCGCTGGGCGGCAGCGCCGGCATGAGCGCCCCGGCCGTCGAGGCCTTCCGTGCGTCGGGCCTCGCGCATCTACTCGCGGTGTCTGGCGGGAACGTGGCGCTCCTGATCGCCCTGGTGGTGCTGATCGTCTGGTGCGTCGGCGGTACGCGCCGACAGGCCGTAGCGCTCGCGATCGGCGCAATCGTCCTCTACATGGGCGTCGTCGGGCTCTCGGCCAGCGTCGTGCGCGCGGGGATCGCCGGCGTCGTCGGCTGCCTCGTCTGGCTGCTGGGGCGGCCGCGCGACGCCTGGCGGGCGCTCGGCCTCGGGCTCGGCCTCCTGCTCGCGTGGAATCCCCACGCGATCGGGGATCCCGGCCTGCAGCTCTCGTTCGCCGCCGTGGCGGCCATCCTCCTGATCGCCCCGCGGGTACGGCCGTGGTCCACGGCCCTGGGCGTCCCACAGGTGGTCGTCGGCGCCGTGGCGGTGACCACCGCGGCGACGCTCGCGACCGCGCCGATCTCGTGGTGGCACTTCGGCCGTGCCACCGTTCTCGCCGCCGTCCCCGCCAACCTGCTCGCGGCGCCGGCCGTGCCGCTGGCGCTGTGGAGCGCCCTGCTCGCCATGCTGGTCACGCCCGTGGCACCGAGCGCCGGCGCCGGCATCGCGTGGTGCTCACAGTGGCCAGCTGCGTGGATCCTGCGTTGCGCGTGGATTGGGGCACGGCTGGCGGCGGCGACGCCGGCGTGGCTTCTGCCGGCGCTGCTCGCGCTCGGTGCAGCCGGCCTTGCCGTGCGGCGGCGGCACTAGGATGCAGGGGTGTCCGACCCGGCCCTCGCACCCGTCTACCTCGTCGGCGGGACAGACCGCGGCAAGGTCCGGCGTGCCCTCGAACGTCTGCGCGACCGCTTCGCGGCCGACGCCGTTGAGCAGTTCGACGCCGCGGCCTGCGAGCCCGCCGACGTCGCCACCGCGTGCCTGCAGCAGGGGCTGTTCGCGGAGCACCGGCTCGTGATCGTCGAGGGCTGCGACGCCTGGGTGAAGCCGCGCCGCGCCGGCCGGCTCGACCCGCTGCTGGCCTACGTCGAGCAGCCGAGCCCGGCAACCACGCTCGTGGTGGTGATCGACGCCCCCGCCGATCCGCGCAAGCCGGTCTGGGGCAAGGATGACCCGCTGCTCAAGGCCGTCGCCAAGGCGGGTGGCAAGAACGCGATCCTGCTGTTCGAGGCGCCCAAGAGCGCCGTCTTCGCGCGTCAGGAGGCCGAGCGGTTGGGCGTGCGCCTGGAGCCCGACGCGATGCTGCGTTTCACCGAGCTGGTCGGGGACAACCCGGAGGAGATCACGGGCGAGTTCGAGAAGCTGGCGACGTTCGCCAACGGCGCCGAGATCGACGTGGCAATCGTCGAGACGATGGTCACC
>CAJCBN010000093.1 GCA_903960645.1 uncultured Actinomycetes bacterium
GCTCGGTGTAGACCTCCGAGCGTGCTGAGACCACGTCGACGGGAGGGCGCGAGCGCACGGTGGCGGTGCCGAAGGCGGGATAGACGCGCACCTCGGCGGCAGTCAGCGCAGCGAGGCGCTCGGCGAAGGCGATGCCATCGCCCTCCACCACCACGTCGACCTCATGTGGCTCCTCGCCGCGCAGGAGATCGCGCACCACGCCACCAACGAGCGCGACGCGCTGGCCGGGTGCGGCGGCCTCGACGAGCAGCGGCACCGCCTCGCGGATGCGTGGCGAGCCGGCGAGCAGGGCGCGCGCGTCAGAGCCTTCTGCGCGCGCGCCCATGCCGCTAGACCTCTGCGACGACTTCGATCTCGACGCGGGCGCCCGCGGGCAGCGCCGCGACCTGGAACGTCGAGCGAGCCGGATACGGCTCGGCCATGCGCTCGGCGTAGACCGCATTCATCTCGCCGAACTCGGCGAGGTCGATCATGTAGACCTGCGCGCGCAGGACCTTCGACAGGTCCGAGCCGGCGGCCTCGAGGATCGCGGCGACGTTGTCGAAGCACTTGTGCGTCTGCTCGACGACACCACCCTCGACGAGGGCGCCCGTGGCCGGATCCATCGGGATCTGGCCAGCCAGGAACACGAGATTCCCCGACTTGACGGCCTGGTTATACGGCGCGCCACCAAACGGGGCGGGCGCGTTGTCGGTGCGGATGATCTCCTTGGACACGTCGTTCTCCTGATCGCAGTCGTGTGCCGGAGGATCGTACAGACCGGAACCTGCCGCCCATCCGGATATCCGGATATAGTAAGCGCATGCGCAAGAAGGTCCTCCTCTCGCTCGACGACGCACAGCTCGCGCGGATCGATGCCGCAGCCAGCGCGGCGGGCAAGACGCGCAGCGCGTGGATCGCGGCACTCGTGGACGAGACGCTCGAGCCGGAGGCCGATGCGCGTCGGCGCCGAAGCCGCGAAGCGATCGCCGAGATCCATCAGATCTTCCTGGATGCCGACCCTGCACAGGAGCCCTTTGATGCGGTGGAGGAGATCCGCCGCGGGCGCGCGGAGCACGATGCGAAGCTCGATCGGATACTCGACGAGCAGGCCCGCGCACATGCGCGCCGAGAGCGCGTATGAAGCGCCGGCCGTTCATCGTCGATGCATCAGTCCTGGTGCCCGCGCTGATGCCCGCCGCCAAGGATTTCGATGATGCCAACACTCTCGCCGCGCTCGATGATCCGACCTTGGACGTCATCGCGCCGTCGCTGATCGATCTCGAGGTCATCAACTCCGCCGCACGGCGCCGTGGCATGACGGAACGCGAGCTTCTGGGCGTCGTCCACCGCCTGCAGTCGATCACCATCACGCGCATCGACCCGAAGCTGGAAGACATCGCGCGCTGGTGCGCTCGAGGACTGTCAGTGTATGACGCGTCGTACGCTGCTCTCGCCGAGGAACTGGATGCGGAACTGCTGTCGCGCGACGAGCAGCTTCATGAGCTGATGCCCGAGCGAGCGATCGCCGAGTACACCCCGGCGAACTAGCCGCTGATGCGCGTGATGCGCGCGCCGAGCCCGCGCAGGCGCTCGTCGATACGCTCGTAGCCGCGATCAATCTGCCCGACGTTGCCGATCGTCGTCGTCCCCTCGGCCGCCAGCGCGGCGATCAGCATCGCCATGCCCGCGCGGATGTCGGGGCTGTCGACGCGCTCGCCGACGAGCTGCGCCGGGCCGGTGACGATCGCGCGGTGCGGATCGCAGAGCACGATGCGGGCGCCCATCGAGACGAGCTTGTCGGTGAAGACCAGGCGGTTCTCGAACATCTTCTCGTAGATCAGGACCGTGCCCTTGGCCTGCGTCGCAACCGCGACGGCGATCGACGTGAGGTCCGCGGGGAACTGCGGCCACGGGCCATCCTCGAGCTTCGGTACCTGGCCGCCGAAGTCGTCACGGATCGTCAGGTCCTGATCGTCGGGCACCGTCAGCGTGCGGCCATCGAGCTCAATGCGCACGCCGAGGCGCTCGAAGCCGTGCAGCACCGGATAGAGATCCTCCGGCTCGACGTCCTCGATCACCAGTTCACCGCGCGTGACGGCCGCGAGGCCGATGAACGAGGCGATCTCGATGTGGTCGGGGCCAACGCGATGCCGCGCGCCGCCGAGGCTGGCGCGGCCGTGGATGCAGAGGACGTTCGAGCCGATGCCGTCGATCTCCGCACCCATCGCGACGAGGAAGCGACAGAGGTCCTGCACGTGCGGCTCACACGCCGCGTTGATCAGCGTGGTGTCACCCTTGGCGAGCACCGCGGCCATCACGGCGTTCTCGGTGGCGGTCACGGACGGCTCGTCCATGAAGAAGCGGGTGCCGGTCAGCCCGTTGGGCGCGCGCAGAGAGAAGTCGCGCTCGACCTCGACCTCGGCGCCGAGCGCGGCGAAGGCGTGCAGGTGCGTGTCGATGCGGCGTCGGCCGATGACGTCGCCACCCGGCGGTGGCACGAGGACCTCGCCGCAGCGGGCGAGCAGCGGGCCGGCCAGAAGGATCGAGGCACGGATGCGGACGCTGAGCGCGCGATCGATCGCCGGCGTGATGTCGCCGGCGGCCTTGATGCGCAGCGTGTTGCGCTCCACCCACTCCACGTCGGCGCCGGTGGAGGCGACGAGCTCCGCCATCACCTCGACGTCGCGGATGCGCGGCACGTTCTCGATCACGCACTCGTGCTCGGTCAGCAGGCACGCAGCGATGATCGGGAGCGCGCCGTTCTTGTTGCCGCCGACCTGGATGCGGCCCGACAGCGGCGTGCCGCCCTCGATGACGAGGAGGTCGCCGAGCGAATTGCGGGGAGCGGTGGCCGACACAGGCCGCATGGTACCCGGCAGCCCTCGGGCGCAGCGGAACCGACCCCGCTGCCGGGCGGGCTGCCGGCCCGATCCGAGCCCGCTCCACGGCTCCGGCCGTACAATCCTCGACCATGAGCCTTGACCTCGTCCACGACCGCGACGCCGCCTGGGGCATCGTCTGCGAGTTCATCCAGTCCGAGGCGCTGCGCCGCCATGCGCTCGCTGTCGAGGCGTCCGTCCGCAGCTACGCCCGCGCCGCCGGCGAGGACGAGGCTGCGTGGGGCAACGTCGCGCTGCTGCACGACTTCGACTGGGAGATCCACCCCACCCTCGAGCAGCATCCGCAGGCCGGCGCCGCGATCCTCGAGGAGCGCGGCTACCCCGACTGGTTCCGCCGCGCAATCCTCGCCCATGCCCAGCACACGGGTGTCGTCCCCGAGACGCCGCTCGAGAAGACGCTGTTCGCCTGCGACGAGTTGAGCGGGTTCATCCACGCCTGCGGCCTCGTCCGCCCGACCGGCCTTGAGGGCCTTGAGCCGAAGAGCGTGAAGAAGAAGCTGAAGACCCCCGCCTTCGCCGCCGGTGTCAGCCGCGACGACGTCTATGAGGGCGCTGAGTTGCTCGGCCTCGACCTCGACGACCACATCCGCAACGTCGTGGCCGCCCTGCAGCCGATCAGCGCCGAGCTCGGCCTGCCGAGCTGATCCGGGCGATCAAGGTCCGCTGAGGTGGGCGGAGAGGCTGCGAACGTTGCTTTGGTGCCTGGCACCAAAGCAAAGCTGATCGCCGTTGAGGTCGGTCGGTCAGAGCGCGCTGAGCGCCGTGTCCAGACGGTCGATGTCGGACTCGTTGTTCCAGCAGCCGACGGCGACGCGGGTCAGGTCGGTGCCCGGAAGGGAGCGGGCAATGATGCCCTGGTCCTCCAGCTTGCGCACCACGACGGGTGCGGGCATGCCCGTCAGCTCGAAGGCGACGAAGGGCGAGGGGGCATCGACGTCGGAGACGAC
>CAJCBN010000094.1 GCA_903960645.1 uncultured Actinomycetes bacterium
AGACGCACGGCGATCAGCTTGCGCATGGCCGCCTCGCTGCCCTTCAGCACGATGTCGATCTGGTTCTCGCTGTCGTCCTGCAGGCACTGGTTGAACTGCGCGGGGGTGGCCTTGACGGTGCGGTCAGCAATGCCGACCACGGTGATCGGCTCGCCGTCGATGAGGTACTCGTGGTTCGCCTTGATCAGCGGCACGACCTTGCCCGCAGCGGAGCGGGCCACCAGCTGGAAGTATCGCCGGTACTCGTTCGGGTACATCGCGCGCAGGCCGTCGGGGGAGAAGGCCCCGCCGAGCGTCGCGATGCGCACGCGGTACTGGGCATCCTCCGCCCCGAAGACGGCGATGCCGTCGTTGGGCAGCAGGCCGCCCTTCAGGATCGGCGCGCCGTTCTCGCCCTTGGTCGACATGCGCGTGAGCTTGGCGGCGATCATCCGCGGGCCGGTCCACTTGGTGGGATCCGCGGGCTGATCGTCGTAGGGCGTGCGGTCGTTGGTGCCCGTCAGGCCGACCGCATTGGCCAGGCGCCCCTTGGGGCCGACCAGCTGCAGCGGCGTCGCGTCGGCGACGATCCGCACCGACACGGGGTAGATCGCGGCGGGGTCGCTCTTCGGCAGGCGGTTGGCCAACTGGTTGCTGTTGAGCACCACCGTCGTGCCCTCGTTGTACTCGAAGTTGGGGCCGACGCTCGCGTTGTTGGGCGTGATGACGCTGCCGTTATTGAGGGTCACCTCGAAGTCGCTGCCGTCGAGGGTGCTCGGGCGGGGCGGCCAGGAGAACTGCACCTGCACGACGTCGAGGTTGGTCTGGTTGAACGAGGGGCCCCACGCGGCCTGGTACTGGGTGGCGCCGATGGCGGTGGTGAACGCCCAGGGCTTCGTGTGCCAGTTGGCGTGCGTCACGCACCTGACGTCGTCGTTCCACGCGCCCCCGGCGGCCAGAACTGCGGTACGTGCCTCCTCGTACGTCTGCGCGCCGCGCGTCGTGTCGTAGCCCGGCACGGCGATGATGTCGGCGAAGTTGAGCGTCACGCCCATGATGCCCGGCGTGCGCGCCCACAGGTCGGAGGCGACGAGGATGTCGCGGTGCTGCGCCTGGCCGACCGGGCCGTAGTCCTGGGCGAGAGCCATGCCGGGCGTTGCCAGCCCGAGCGCGGCCAGCACGATGGGAACGACGGTGCGAAGGTGGGGGCGGGGGAGCGGCATGGACGGTCCTTGGTTAGGCGGGGTCGAGACCTTCGGCGATGACGAGGTCGAAGCGCGCGGCATCCTTGCGCAGCTCGATCGCGGCCTGGTAGGCCGGCGAGGCGTAGCAATCCTTCGCGGCCTGATAGCTCGGAAACTCCACGATGAAGGAGCGCCCGTGCGACTGGCCTTCGACGAGCTCCGTCACGTCGCCGCGCACGATCGCGTGGCCGCCGTGTTCGGCGATGATCGCGCCCGCCGTCTCGCGGTAGGGGGTGAACCCCTCGGGATCGGCGATGTTGGCCGTCACGACCCAGTAGCCCTTGGCCATCTGTTGCACTGCCTTTCGCGGGCGAACGCAGGTGGAGCAGCAGTCTACGCGTCGAGCAGCAGCTGTGCGATGCGCTCGCCCGTCATCACGGCCGGCAGGTTCGTATTGGCGCGCATGATCTGCGGATAGAGGCACACGTCGCCGACCACCACGCGGGCCAGGCCGTGCACGCGACCGCGCTCGTCGCAGACCGCGTCGGGACCGCTGCCCATCTTGGCGGTGCCGACAGGGTGGTAGTAGTGCGCGACGTTGGCGCGGATGGCCTCGTCGGTCGAGAGGTCGGTCACCGGCGGGCCCACGTGCGGGGCGACGGCGGGGTGGTCGAGGATCTCGTTGGCGATGCGCACGCCGTCGCGCAGCACCGCGAGGTCGTGCCCGGCCTCGTCGGCGAGGTAGCGATGGTCGATCAGCGGGAGCGCCTCGGGGTCGGCCGAGGTGATGTCGATGCGCCCACGGCTCTGCGGTGTCACGCACGACACGACCACGGCGACTCGGCCGTGCAGCTCGTGCGTCTGGTCTGCGGCCAGCACGGGGAAGACATGCAGGTCGAAGATGCCGTCCGCGGCCTCGGCCGAGATGGCCTTGCCGAGCGTCTGCTCCTCGGGGAGGAACCCGGCGGCCGCGGTGGCGTCGATGTCGGCCTGCAGGGCAACGCCGATCTCGCGATCGACGAGCACGAGCGGGTGGTCGTGGAGGTTGGCACCGACGCCGGGCAGGTCGAGCACCGGCTCGACGCCGACGGCGCGCAGGCGCTCGGGGTCGCCGATGCCTGAGCGCTGCAGGATCAGCGGCGTGCCGTACACCCCGGCGGCGAGCACGAGCGTCCCGGCGACGAGCTTGTACGTCCGGCCGTCGCTGACCGCGTGCACGACGACGCCGTCGGCCGTCTCCTCAAAGCGATCGACGAGCGTGCGGTCGAGGATCGTCAGGTTCGGGAGGTGCCGCACCGGGTCGAGGTACGCGAACGCGGTGTTCCAGCGCGTGCGGCCGACGACGTTGACGGTCTCGAGGCCGAAGCCGTCGTTGGCGTCGAGGTCGCAGAGGTCGGAGGCCATCCGCCAGCCGAGGTCACGCGTGGCCTCGAGGCAGTGGCGGTGGAACGGCACGACCTCGGCCTCGGTGTAGGTGCGCACGCGCATCGTCTCCACCACGGTGTCGAACAGCGGCGCGACGTCGTCGCCCTTCCAGCCCGGCAGGCCCCAGGCGTCGTAGTCCACGCGGTGGCCGATGGCCGCGATTGCGCCGTTGTGCGCCGAGCAGCCACCGATCACGCGGGCGCGCTCGAAGCTCCAGCGCCCGTCGTCACCCGTGTAGCCCCAGTCGTGCGAGAGGGCGAGGGTCGTGGCATCGACGAGGTCGTGCGGCCAGTCCGGTGCACCATGCGGGCCGTAGTCCGGCCCGGCCTCGACGAGGATCACGTCGCGGCCGGCCTCGGCGAGGCGGGCGGCGATGACGGCACCGGCAGACCCGCCGCCGATGATCACGACGTCGGCGGCCGTGCTCACGGTGCGAGGTCCTCCCAGTCGGTGGTGCCCCAGGTGATCGCGAGGAACGTGCAGTTGTGGCCGGCGGCGGCGCCGTGATAGTGGCGCTCGTCGGCGGGGGCGTCGACGTAGTCGCCGGGCCCGAGCTCGGTCTCGCCGTCGGGCATGCCGACCCGGCCGCGACCCTCCAGCACGAGTAGCTTCTGCCCGCCCGGATGGGAATGCCAGTACGTGCAGGCGCCGTCGTCGAACGCCACGCGGGCGATGTCGGGCGCGCTGCCGTCGGGCGCCTCGTCGAGCATCTCGAGCCGGACGGTGCCGGTGAACCGGCCGCCGTAGAGCTCCGAACTGGTGCCACCGCTGACGATGCGCATTGCGTGCCTCCCGGGAATCTGCGCACAGTGTCGCGCAATCCACCGTCCGATGTGGGTATCGCCGGGAGCTGGGCGACTAGGGTTCATGGCAATGCACCGCTCAGGAGCTGCGACACGTTGAAGAAGTACGTCTACGACCAGTCCGAGGGATCCGCCGAGATGCGCAACCTGCTCGGGGGCAAGGGCGCCAACGTCGCCGAGATGCAGCGCATCGGCGTGCCCGTCCCCGACGGCTTCACCGTCACGACCGAGGCCTGCGTCGATGCCATGCGGGCGGAGGGCGCCTGGCCGGAGGGTCTCTGGGAGGGCGTGCTCGAGCGGCTCGCCGCACTCGAGGAGCGCACGGGGCGCCGGCTCGGTGACCCGGAGAAGCCGCTGCTCGTCAGCGTCCGCTCCGGTGCCGTGTTCTCGATGCCGGGCATGATGGACACGATCCTCAACCTCGGGCTCAACGACGCGGCCGTCGCGGGCCTCGCTGCGGAGAGCGGCAACGCCCGCTTCGCCTGGGACTCCTACCGCCGCTTCGTCCAGATGTTCGGCGAGGTCGTGCTCGGCGTGCCGTCCGACGACTTCGAGCACGCGCTGTCGCAGCTGAAGAAGCAGCGCGGCGTCCGCAACGACACCGACCTCAGCGCCGAGGATCTCCAGGAGCTCGTCGCCACGTTCAAGGCGATCGCCGCGGAGACGGCCGGCCCCGACGCCTTCGGCGACGATCCGCGCGAGCAGCTTCGGCTCGCGATCAACGCCGTCTTCGCCTCGTGGCTCAATCCCCGCGCGGCCGTCTACCGCCGCGCCAACGACATTCCGGACGACCTCGGCACCGCCGTCAACATCATGCAGATGGTCTTCGGCAACCTCGGCGAGACCTCCGCGACCGGCGTCTGCTTCACGCGCAACCCGGCGACCGGCGTCAAGGAGCTGTACGGCGAGTTCCTCATCAACGCGCAGGGCGAGGACGTCGTCGCCGGCATCCGTACGCCGCGCCCCCTGGCCGAGCTCGAGGGCGAGCTGCCCGACGCCTACGCCGAGCTGATCGCCACGATGGCGCGCCTCGAGGCGCACTACGGCGACATGCAGGACATCGAGTACACGCTCGAGCAGGGCCACCTCTACCTGCTCCAAACCCGTACCGGCAAGCGCACCGCGCAGGCCGCCGTGCGCGTCGCCTGCGACATGGTCGAGGAGGGCGTCATCTCCAAGGAGCAGGCGGTCCAGCGCATCGACCCCAAGCAGCTCGACCAGCTGCTGCACCCGACGATCGACCCCGACGCGCCGCGCGACCTGCTCGCCCGCGGCCTCAACGCCTCGCCCGGCGCCGGCGTCGGCGAGGTCGTGCTCGATGCCGACACCGCGGAGCGCCGTGGCAAGGCCGGCACGCCCGTCATCCTCGTGCGCTGGGAGACCACGCCCGACGATATCCACGGCGTGATCGTCGCCCAGGGCGTCATCACCGCCCACGGCGGCATGACCTCGCACGCGGCCGTCGTCGCGCGCGGCATGGGCAAGCCCTGCGTGGCTGGCGTCGAGGGCCTGCAGATCGACGTGCAGGGCCGCAGCGTCATCATCGGCGGCCGCACGATCAAGGAGGGCGACCTCCTCACGATGGACGGCACCACGGGTGAGGTCTTCGCCGGCGCGATGGCCCTCGTGCCGCCGCGCTTCGACGAGCACTTCCAGCGCCTCACCGCCTGGGCCGACGACATCCGCCGGCTGCGTGTCCGTGCCAACGCCGACACGCCGGAGGACGCCGCGCGCGCCCGCAGCTTCGGCGCCGAGGGCATCGGCCTCTGCCGCACCGAGCACATGTTCATGAGCGAGGCCCGCCTGCCCGTCGTGCGGCAGATGATCCTCGCCAACGACTACCCCGAGCGCGAGGTCGCGCTCGACCTGATCGGGCCGATGCAGGAGCTCGACTTCGTCGGCATCCTCGAGGCGATGGACGGCCTGCCCGTCACGATCCGCCTGCTCGATCCGCCGCTGCACGAGTTCCTGCCGTCGCTGCTCGAGGCCTCGCTGACGGTCGAGCGCATCCGGGAGCAAGGGGCGCAGGGCAACCTCGCCGCCGCCGAGCGGCTGCTCGCGCGTGTCAAGGAACTGACCGAGTCGAACCCGATGCTCGGCACCCGTGGCTGTCGCCTCGGCCTGCTCTTCCCGGAGATCTACCGGATGCAGGCACGAGCGATCATGCGCGCCGCGCATCAGCTGAAGGCCAAGGGCGGCGACCCGCGACCCGAGATCATGATTCCGCTGGTCGGCTTCGCCGAGGAGCTGCGCCGCATGCGCGAGCTCGTCGAGGAGGTCGTCCGCGAGGAGAACGAGGCGCACGGCGTCGACTTCCCCGTCCAGATCGGCACGATGATCGAGCTGCCGCGCGCCGCGGTCGTCGCCGACCAGATCGCCGAGCACGGCGACTTCTTCTCCTTCGGCACCAACGACCTCACGCAGACGGTGCTCGGCCTGTCTCGCGACGACGCCGAGGGCAAGTTCCTTCAGCAGTACATCGAGGAGGGCGTGGTCGACGCGAACCCGTTCTCCACGCTCGACATCGACGGCGTCGGCGCCGTCGTGCGGATGGGCTGCGAGGGTGGTCGCCGCACCAAGCCGGACCTCAAGCTCGGAGTCTGCGGCGAGCACGGCGGCGATCCGGCCAGCGTCGGGTTCTTCCACGAGATCGGCGTCGACTACGTGTCCTGCTCGCCGTTCCGCGTGCCGATCGCCCGCCTCGCGGCGGCGCAGGCGGCCCTCGACACGAGCTTCAAGGACCGCTGAGCATGGCCGTCACCCTGCACGTCGCGCTCGATCCTCGTGATCCCGCGCCGGCCGACGTCGCCATCGTCGTCGACTGCATCCGCGCCACGACCACGATCTCGCACGCGCTCGATACGGGCTACGCATCTGTCACGTGCGTGGGGGAGATCGACGACGCCCACGCGGAGCGCGCCGAGGGCGTCCTGCTCGGCGGCGAGCGGCACGGCGTGATGATCGAGGGCTTCGACCTCGGCAACTCGCCCGCCGAGTACGCCGTGCAGCGGGGCGAGCGCATCGTCCTCACCACCACCAACGGCACCCG
>CAJCBN010000095.1 GCA_903960645.1 uncultured Actinomycetes bacterium
CGGGCGCGGATGCGCTCCCGCAGCTCGCCGGCGGCACGCCGGGTGAAGGTGACGGCGAGCACCTGCGACGGCAGGTGATTGCGCTCGGTGACGGAGCGCACGTAGCGCTCGACGAGCACCGTCGTCTTGCCCGAGCCGGCACCCGCATCCACGAAGACGCCACCGTCCGCCTCGACGGCGGCGAGCTGCGGTGGCGACAGCGGCGGGCGGGTGGCGACGTCGCTCATGCCCGCACCCGGCAGATGCCGCCGTACTCGCAGTACTTCTCGCAGAAGCCCGCATCGGAGGGGTCGTGACGCACGTCGCCGGCACGCATCCGCAGCACGCGTTCCCCTGCCTGCGTGCGGGCCGACTCCAGCACCGCCTCGAACGTCTCGTGATCGACGCTGTCGGTACCGACCAGGCCGGGCGGAAGCACGTCAGCCTCGGCCGCATCAACGATGCCACGCGTCGCGCCCTTGCGGATCGAGATGAAGAGCCCACCGACGGGCTCCCGCCCGAGGACCTCGCGCAGGGCGAGCAGGTACAGAGGCACCTGGAGCTCGCCCTTGTCGCGGATCTCCGGTCCCGTGGGGATCGTGCTCGTCTTGTAGTCGACGATCAGCGCCCGCGCGGTCATCATCGGGTCGGTGTCGATGCGGTCGATCTTGCCCGACAGACGGGCGGGGCCGACGTCGACGCCCGCCTTGCGGCCCGCCTGCGCGCTGCGGGTGCCAAACGACACCTCGAACTCGGTCGGCACGAGCGGCGCATCGGCCCGGGCCGCTCGGCGCACCAGCCGGCCGATATCGCGCCGGAGCCCCCAGCGCATCAGATCGATCTTGAGTCGGTCGCCGGCGACGATCGGTCGCACCTTGACCAGCTCCTCGTCGACGAGGCGGTGCGCCTCGGCCACCGCGCGCTCCGCGTGCTCCGGCCCCAGCGACGTCGCGTTGAGCAAGCCCGGAATCTCGCGGTAGAAGCGGTTGAGGACGGTATGGGCGATCGTGCCCAGCCGCAGGCGATCGTCGACCGGCTCGTCGATGCGCTTCGGGTTGAGGCGGCGCTCCACGAACCACACGTGCGAGCACTTGCCGAAGCGGTCGAGCTCGGTGACGCCGAACGGATCCTTCTCCTCCAGCTCGTGCAGCAGCCGCGGATCGCCGATGCGGGTGCCGTGGCGGCGCGCCGCGAGGGCCCGCCGGATCGCCCCGGTGACGCCGGCGGCGCCGGCCAGCCGGAGCGCCTCCTCACGGTCCTCCGCCGCCAGCCAGGCGATGCTGCGGGCGCGCTCGCGAACCGTCGGCGCCTCATCCAGCGGGAAGACGATGTCGGAGAAGCCGCGGCGCTCGGCCACCGCCGGGCTGCCGGCTGCCACCACGAGGTCCTCCCAGATGGCCGTGGGTGCCAGCGGGCGCCCCTCGTCGTCGCTGATGCGACGCAGCAGCACGAGGCGTCGGCGCGGGCGCGTGATGGCCATGTAGGCCAGATGCCGGGCAACGTCGCCCTGCTCCGGCAGCTCGACCAGCGGATCCTGCACCGCGGTCGCTCCGAGCGC
>CAJCBN010000096.1 GCA_903960645.1 uncultured Actinomycetes bacterium
CGATCATGTCTCGGCCTACGAGCTCGAGGCCAAGCCCGGAACGCGCTTTGCGGTGCACCACGGCGCGCGCCTCGAGGAGCAGGCAGAGCTGCTCGAGCGCCACATGGAGCTTGTGATCGACTCCCTCGCCTACTCGGGCTACGACTGGTACGAGATCGCCTCGTTCGCCCGGGCGCCGGAGCATCAGGGGCGCCACAACCGCGCCTACTGGGAGGGGCGGGACTACCTCGGGCTCGGCGTCGGGGCCGTCGGCACGGTCGCCGGTGAGCGTCGCGTCAACGGCCCGAAGCTCGCGGCGTATCTGGACGACCCGCTGACGGCGCCCGCGGCGATCGAGGAGATCAGCGAGCGCATGCGACTCGAGGAGCGGTTGATGCTCGGCCTGCGCCTGGCGGAGGGTGTGGACCTGGCGGCGGTCGAGCCGGTGCTCGACGCGCAGGGCCTCGAGCGGCTGCGCGGGCTCGGCCTCGCGGCGAGCGAGGGCGGTAGACTGCGCCTCGACGCCCGTGGCCGCATGCTGCTGCACGACTGCGTCGCGGAGCTGATCGCCGATGAGCCTGCCTGATCTCGACATCACCGACCGTCGCCAGCAGGTACTGCGCGCCGTCATCGAGGAGCACATCGCCTCGGGCCAGCCGATCGGCTCGAAGACGCTGGTGCAGAACCGGGGCTTCGAGACCTCGGCCTCGACGCTGCGCTACGAGCTCGCGTGGCTCGAGTCCGTGGGTCTGCTCGGCCACCCCCATACCTCGGCCGGACGCGTGCCGACGGAGCTCGGCTACCGCTTCTACGCGGGCACGCTGCTCGCCGAGCGCATCGCGGGCCAGCCCTTCGAGGTGCAGCTGACGGAGGCCTCGCGCGAGGTCGACGACGCGCTCCGGGTTACGACCGAGGCGCTCTCCCAGGTCACGAGCCTGCTCGCGATCGCAAGCGCGCCGAGCGTCGCCGAGGTCGACATCCGCCACATCGAGATCCTCCCGCTGCAGCCGCAGGTGGTGATGGTGCTCGTGATCAGCGGTACCGGCGCCGTCGCCAAGCGGGTCTTCGCCTTCGACGGTCCAGTCGACCCGGGGCTCGCCGAGTGGTCGCGCGAGTACCTCAACGAGACGCTGACGGGCGGACCGATCTCTGAGCGATCGGTGCGGCGCCGGATGGAGGACCCGGGCCTTCCGGTGCGGGAGCGCGCCTTCCTGGACGTGATCGGGCTGGTCTTCCACGAGCTCTTCGAGGCAGGTGCCGACCGCCTCGTGGTCGGCGGGGCCTCGCGCCTGATGAGCGAACTGCGCGCCCAGAATCAGCAGGAGCTCTCGCAGCTCGCCTCCGTGCTGGAGGAGCGCGCGGTCATGCTCGGCCAGTTGCGCGCGGCGCTGCGCGGCGACAGCGTGACCATCCGCATCGGCGAGGAGCACGAGGAGGCCGCACTGCGCCCGGTCGCGATGATCACGGCGGGCTATGGCCTGCCGCACCGCACGCTCGGCGCCGTCTCGGTGATCGGCCCGGTCCGGATGGATTACGCGCACGCGATCGTCGCCGTGCGCGGTGCGGCGGCCGCGCTGAGCGCGTACGTCGAGGACGTCTTCGAAGAGTGAATTGGGCGCTGCTCGCCGTCGGCGTCACGCTGGCGGCCTATCAGGCGTGGGCCATCTCCGTGCGCGTGCTCGGCTCGCGGGCGCTCGACCCGCCCGAGCGCAAGGTGCTGATCGCCACGCTCGTCGCGACGCGCGGCCTCGGCTTCGTGCTTGGCCTCGTGCTGATCGTCGGCGCCGTATGGCGGTCGCTCCTGTAGACCCCGGATACCATGCGGCTCGATGTCTGCCCAGCAAGATTTCTACGACGTGCTCGGCGTGGCGCGCAATGCGTCCGACGATGACATCAAGAAGGCGTTCCGCAACCTCGCGCGCCAGCACCATCCGGACGTCAACCCCGATGACCCTGCGGCCGCCGAGCGCTTCCGCGGGATCGCGGAGGCCTACGAGATCCTCGCGAACCCGGACACCCGCGCGCGCTACGACCGCTACGGCCACGCCGGTGTGTCGGGCGCGGCGACGGGCAACGTCGACTTCGGTGACCTCGGGGATATCCTCGGCATGTTCTTCGGCGACGGCATGTTCGGCGGAGGGCGTGCGCGCGGCCCGCGTGGCGGGCAGGACGCCGCCGTTGGCATCACCCTGACGCTGCGCGAGGCGGCGGTCGGCGTTCAGCGCGACCTCGACGTTGAGATCATCGGCGACTGCGAGCGCTGCGGCGGCTCCGGCGCCGAACCGCCCACGCGCCCCGTTGGCTGCGAGACCTGTGGCGGCATCGGCGAGGTCCGCCAGGTCTCGAACACGCCGCTCGGCCAGATCATGCGGCAGCTGCCATGCCCGACCTGCCGTGGTCGCGGCGCGATTGTCGAGACGCCCTGCACGGCCTGCAAGGGGCGCGGCTCGCAGCCCGAGCGGCGCACCGTCTCCGTCGGCATCCCCGCCGGCATCGACTCGGGTCAGCAGGTTCGTGTCACGGGTCAGGGGCATGCCGGCGATCCCGGGGCGCCACCCGGCGACCTCTACGTCCAGGTGCAGGTGGAGGACGATCCCGCGCTGATCCGCGACGGGCTCGACCTGCACGTCCGCGTCGATCTCACCGTCACCCAGGCCCTGCTCGGCGCGACCGTGCACGTGCCCACGCTGGAGGGCACGGAGACGCTGGTCCTGCAGACGGGTACGCAGCCCGGCGAGCGCAAGACGCTGCGCGGCAAGGGCATGCCGATGATCAGCAACGCCAAGCGCCGCGGCGACCTCCACGTGATCTTCGCTGTGCACGTCCCGCATACGCTCGACCCGCAGGCTCGCCGGCTCGCCGAGGAGCTCGATAAGGCAATTCCCGCGGAGGCCTACACCAGCGAGGGTGGCGGGCTGTTCGACCGCCTGCGCGGGCGTACGCGTGGTTGATCCGCCGCTCACCCGCTGGCAGATCGACGTCCCCGCCGAGCGTGCTGAAGAGGCGATCGCGCTCCTGCTCGAGGCGTTCCCCGGCGGGCTGCAGGAAATCGCCCGCGGGTCCACGATCGCCTTCGCTGGCTTCCTCGGGGTCGACGAGCCCGCGCCCGTGCTGCCCGACTGGCTGCCCGCCGTGCCCGAGGCCGTGCCGGACGGCTGGCGTACTGCGTGGCGACAGTTTCATCATCCAACGCAGATCGGCGACGTTTGGGTACGACCACCGTGGCTCGACGAGCCCGCCGACGCGATCATCTTGGAGCCCGGTCACGCCTTCGGCACCGGGTCGCACGGCACGACCCGCGGCGCTGGCCAACTGCTGCTCGACGAGCCGCCGGGTCGACTGCTTGATCTCGGCTGCGGCTCCGGCCTCCTCGCCGTGCTCGGCGCCTATCGCGGCCACAGCCCGATCCTCGCCATGGACATCGACCAGCACGCGATCGAATCGACGCGTGAGAACGCGCTCGTCAACGGCTTCGCCGACCGCATCGAGATCATCGTCGGCGACGCCATCGTGGCGCCGCTCCCCGCCTCCGACCTTGTCGTCGCGAACATCGAGCGCAAGTTGATCGAGATGCTGCTGCAGCGCGAGGGTCTGCCCGACCGCATCATCGTCAGCGGCCTGCGCATCGAGGACGAGGTGAACATGACGGGCTGGGAGTTGCAGCGACAGATCGTGCTTGGCGGCTGGCGCTCGGCGCTGCTGACTCGCTGAGCGAGGTTGACAGAGGGGTCAGGCCCCATTGTGAACCTGCCGATCCACTCCCCATCTGGATCCCCGCCAAGGCAGGTTCACAATGGGGCCTGACCCCTCTGTCAACCAGCCGATCCACGCTCCACCTGGATCCCTGCCATGGCGGGTTGACAAGGGGGCCTGACCCCTCGCTCAACCTCGCGCCCCCACCGCCACACCACGGCAGCCTGACAACGGGCCCCGACCCCAACGCGCCCCAACCCCGACCGAATCACCGCTAAGACCGGTTGACATAGGGGTCAGGCCCCTTTGTGAACCTGC
>CAJCBN010000097.1 GCA_903960645.1 uncultured Actinomycetes bacterium
ATCTCCCCTCTGTTCAGTCCGCGCCTACATGACCCCGTTGGCCCGGGCATCGAGCGGCAGCAGTCGCTTGTAGTGAAGGTCGAGGTAGATTGACGTCTCAACGTGGCGGACGCCGGTGATTGTGCGGATCTGCGTCTCGAGCAGGGCGAGGAGCTCTTCGTTGGAGGTGCAGGCGACCTCGGCGAAGAGATCGAAACGGCCGGCACAGATGGCGACGTAGGTGACATCGGGCAGAGCGCTGAGGTCATCTGCGATGGCCGAGGCGCCGCGGGTGGTGTCGATGCCGATCGCGATCCAGGCGGTTGTGGTGTAGCCGAGGCCGAGCGGGTTGGCGATCGCCATGACGCGCGCCACGCCGCGCTCCTCGATCTGCCGCACGCGCTGGCGCACCTGGCCTTCGGACACGCCGAGTGCGCGCGCGATCTGGAGATACGGGCGCCGGCCATCTTCGGTGAGGTGACCGATGATGGCGCGGTCGATGGCGTCGAGCTCGATGGGGCGCACACCCGGTGCTTCCCCCGACTTGGCTCGGGCCGCGCTGAACTGCGCCTGCTGGTAGTGAAGGCGGAGGTAGGGGAACACCTCGGCGCTGCGGACACCGTCGGCAGCTCGAAGCTGTTCGTCGACGAGCTGGCCGAGCGCGTGTGTGTCGCGGCAGAAAACCTCGACGTAGAGCGGGTAGCGGCCTGTGGTGACGGACACGTAGTCGACCTCGTCGAGTCGGACGAACGTCTCGGCGAGGTCGGCAGCGGTGCGGCTGCCGTCAAGTTCGATGCCGACGAGGGCGATCGCTTGGTACCCGAGCGCCTCCGGCGTGGTGACCGCGGTGATCTGGATGATGCCCTCGTCGAGCAGCCGGTCGACGCGCCGCTTGATCGTCTTGGCGGTGGCGCCAAGATCGCGGGCGAGGTCGACGGTCGCGCGCCGGCCGTCGGCCTGCAGCGCCTCGATCAGGCCGCGGTCGAGGTCGTCGAGCGGGGCGCGTCCGAGCAGGCGGCGGACGGCATCGCGCTGAGCGGTGGTATCGCGATCGCCGACGGGCATGCGAACAATCGTACGTGATGCGTTATCCATAAGCGGCCTATCTACGAATAAACGTCATTGACATACACCGCTATGCGAATTAAAGTCATAAACATAGAGGCGGTGGGCAATGGCCCGCAGGCGACAAGGAGGCGGACGATGCGCGTCGGACTGTTGCAAGAAGGCGAGGTTCGCGACGGGAAGTCGTACGAGCAGCGCTATCACGAGATGATCGCGGAGGTCATCCTTGCTGACGAGCTCGGCTTCCACGCTTGGGGTACGTCGGAACAGCACTTCTCGCCGCCGCGCTTCACGGTTTCGGCGCCCGAAGTGCTGTACGCGGCGATCGCGCCCCAGACGCGCAACATCAAGCTGCGCATCATGGCCTCGGTGCTGCTCGCCTGGAACCACCCACTGCTGGTGGCGGAGCGCCTCGCTACCCTCGACGTGGTCTCGCGCGGCCGTGCGGAGATCTGCACGGCGCGCTCGAACAACCTGTGGACGCTGGAGGCCTTCGGCGTCAGCCCGTCTGAGACCGCTGCGCAGTGGGCCGACGGCCACGACGTACTCGTGAAGGCGCTCACGCAGGACGTCGTCGAGCACGACGGCCCGTTCTGGCAGTTCCCGCCGCGCGAACTGGTGCCGCGCTTCGTCACGCGGCCGCATCCGGCGCTGTCCGTGGCGGCCTCGAGCGTGGCGACGCACGCGAAGGCGGGCGAGAAGGGCATCGGCTGCATCGCCTTCGAGAACTACTTTGGCTTCGATTTCCTGCAGGAGTGCATCGACGCATACCGCGATGGGCTGACCCGTGCCAATCCCGGCCCGCTGCAGCTCAATACCATTCACGGGCTCTACGTGCCGACGGCGTTCTGTGCGGAGACACGTGAGGAGGCCAAGCGCATCGCGCGCGACGTGGCACTTGAGTACTTCCAGTTCATCCTCGATCTCTACGTCCCGCTGGGGCAGCAGCCCGCCTATGCGTACCTGCGTGGTCGAATAGACGATCTGCAGGCTCGCGCAGACGACTTGGACTACCTGATCGATACGACGCCGTCGTTGATGATCGGCACGCCTGACGACTTCGTGGAGCGCCTGCGCCTCTTGGAGGACATGGGCTGCGACGAGGTGCTGATGCGGGTCGACGGGGTCGATCACGAGGACATCAAGCGCTCGCTCGAACTGATCGGGCGCGAAGTGATCCCTGTGGTGGATCCGCAGCACGCGACAGTCGCGTGAGTGCGCCCGACCGGATCGTCGTGTCGGATCGCCTGCTGACGATGGCGGGTCCCGAGGCCGACGCGATGCAGGGCGTCGCGATCGTGGGCGACCGCATCTCGCGGCTGGTGCGCCGTGACGAGGTCGAGGCGTTGCGCGGTCCCGATACGGAGGTGATCGATGTCGGTGGACGGCCGCTACTGCCGGGGTTCATCGATGTGCACGCGCATGTCGAAGTCGCGTGTCGGGCCGCGTACGGCACGGTCGACTGCCGCGCGCCGGAGTGCGGCAGCGTGGCTGAAGTACTCGAGGCGCTGCGCAGCGGTCTGGACGAGCGGCGGGAGACCGGCTGGGTCGTCGGCCAGGCCAATCTCTTCTTCGATCGCAAGCTGAAGGAACGGCGGCTGCCGACGCGCGAGGAACTCGACACCGTCTCCGAGGATGTCGCGATCGCGGTGCGCGCCGGCGGCCACATCACCGTGCTCAACTCCAAGGCGCTGGAGGTGGCGGGCATCGACCGTGGGTTTGCGGCGCCCGAGCACTCGATCACCGGCAAGCCGGCGGTGGAGCGCGACGACCACGGCGATCCGATCGGTATCGTGAAGGAGATGGACAGCCTGCTGCCGTTGCCGGCGCAGACGCCGGCGGTGGTGGAGGCGGCGCTCGAGGAGGGCATCCGCACGCTCTTCACCCGCAACGGCGTGACGACCATCGGCGAGATCTCGGAGACGGTCGAGGGGCTGGAGACGATGGACCGTATGGCGCGGCAGGACCGCCTCAATGCCCGCATCCATGCGTACCTCTGGGCGCCGGGTACGATGTCGCTCGAGCAGGCGCTCGACTGGCGCCGCTTTATCGCGCTCGAGGCGGGCGACGCGGACGTCTCGATCCAGGGTGTCAAGCTGTTCTGCGACGGCGGCTATTCGGCTAAGAGCGCGGCGGTCAAGCAGCCGTACCTCGGCATGGGTCGTGAGCATTTCGGTGACATCGCTCTGCAGCGCGATTTCTTGCTCGAGGCCGTGCCCGCCACGCGCGATGCGGGCCTGCAGTTGGCGATTCACGCCAACGGCGATCGCGCGCAGGAGTGGCTGTGCGAGGTGATCGCGGATGCAGGCGGCGCGCCATCGAGCGCGCGGCTGCGCACCCGCATCGAGCATGCCGGCAACTTCCGGCCCGACAAGACAACGAGCGACTGGTGGCGCCACGCGGGCATCGTGCCGATCCCGCAGCCGGTGTTCCTGTACACGTTTGGCGACTATTTCGGCGACTACCTCGGTGACTACGGCACGCAAGGCCGCTTCCAGTTCGCCGATCTGATCGCCGACGGCTGGAACTTGACCGGCTCGAGCGACGTCTGGGTCGGGTCGGAGCGCGAGGCGACGAATCCGCTGTTCAGCATCTGGTGCTGCCTGCAGCGGCAGACGTACGACGAGCGCTTCATCGATGTGGATCAGGCTACGACCGTCGATCAGGCGCTGCGGATGCACACGATCAACGGCGCGGAGGTGCTGGGTCTCGCCCATGAGAAAGGATCGCTTGAGCCGGGCAAATTGGCCGACCTCGTGGTGCTCGACCGGGATCCCTTCGCGGTGGCCATCGATGACCTTCGGCGCATAAAAGTCGAGAGCGTGTTCCTCGGCGGCCGTCGGGTGCTCGGCGCGGAATGACCCCGACTGCCATCCTCGATGATGCGGTGTTCCGCGATGCAATGGCCGAATTGCCCGCGGGCGTCGCGGTGATCACCGCCCGCGATCGCGATCAGGCGCCGGTCGGCGCGACTGTGTCGTCGATGACGTCGCTGTCGATGGATCCGCCATTGGTGATTGTCTGCCTCTCCCGTTCGTCCGACACGTGCCGCGCGCTGCGGGCGGGCGATGCATTCGCCGTCCACGTCCTGCAGCAGGGTCAGGAGCAGATTGCCGCGGCTCTGGCTGGCAAAGGCGCCGCCAAGTTCGACGCCGTTTCGCTCGTCCCGGGCGACCATGATGCTCCTCTCATTGCCGGCTGCGCCGTCACTATCCGCTGCCTCGTCGAGAGGCTCGTGCCGGGCGGCGACCACATGATCGTCGTCGGCGAGGTCCGCCACGCCGTCGTTCACGGGGGCTCGCCCCTGCTCTACCACCGCCGCGTGATCAAGCGCATCCCCGACTAGGAGACATTCGATGCCCGTTGACGTGATCGTCCTCTACGCCACGCCGGACGACCCGGCCGCATTCGATGAGCACTACACCCATATTCATATCCCGCTGGCCCGGGCGATGCCATACCTCGAGTGCTTCGAAGTGAGCGATGGCCCCGTCGACGTGCAGGGCGGCCCCTCCTGCCACCTCGTCGCGCGCCTCGGCTACGCCTCCCACGCGGATCTCGAGGCGTCGCTTGCCTCACCTGAGGGGCAGTCTGCCGTCGCCGATCTCGCCAACTTCGCCCAGGCCGGTGTGATCCTCGTAACGGCTGAGATGCGCGCGGTGGAGCAGTCGCCTACGCCTCGCGCACGCTGATCACGACCTGGTCGGTCGCGTCGCACACCGCGTTGCGCTGGAGCTTGGCGGGGACCTCCCGCCGTACGTCTGCCTTGGGGCCAATCGTCAGCGAGATCTCGAGCCCGAGCCCGTCGCAGAGTCGTGTGAGCGTCTCCATCGAGGGGTTGTGCTCGCCCTCTTCGATCCGCCAGATCTGCGGCTGCGTCATGCCGACGAGCCGGCCGAGCGCGGTCTGGGAGAGCCCGTGGTCGTAGCGGTACTTGAGGACGGCCATGCCGAAGGTACGGCCCAGGGTGGTGCCGTACCACTCCTCGCGGAACTCAGGGCTCCTGCGGAACTCGGCTTCGAGGGATTCCTCGTGCGTCAACCAGCGCGTGGCAACAGGCTTGGCCATATCCAAAACAATAGCATTTGTGTGTTCATTCAACATCGCGTGGGTTCTCCTCTGCCGTCATCTCACTCAGTCGTTGCGCGGCCCGGTCGACTGCTCGTCGGTAGCCCACGGGGTCGCGGGTGGCCTCTGGGGCGAGCGCGGCGAGCTGGATGCCGCCCGCGGTGATCACGTACAGCGGGCGCCAGCGGCTGCGGCCTCGGCGTGGGCGAAGCTCGCGGAGTCCGCGCACGGATGATGATCGGACGCTGCTCGAGTCCGGAAACCCGAGCGCATCACCGAACTGCAGCAGCCGGGAAATGGCTCGTGTCACCGCCCGGTGCTCGCGGGGTTCGCGGAGCAGCAGGGCGGCCATCTCCACGTCGAACCCAGGATGCCGTTTCGCGCAACAGTTCACACCTCGACTGTTGCCGAGCCTGGGGAACGGCGCGGGCGCGGAGATGCGCGGGGTGCGCGCAAAGGCTGCCCACATGAGCACCAAACCGCGCCCGCATCACACCGGCTCGCGCGAGTGCCGCTACGCCTCGCGCACACTGATCACGACCTGGTCGGTCGCGTCGCACACCGCGTTGCGCTGGAGCTTGGCGGGGATCTCCCGGCGCGGCTCGACCTTGGGGCCGATCGTCATGGAGAGCTCGAGCCCGAGCGCGTCCGCGACCCGCAGCAGCGTCTCGAAGCTCGGCGTGTGCTCGCCGAGTTCGAGGCGGGAGATCTGCGTCTGCGACATCCCAAGCCGCTCGCCGAGCGCAGTCTGGGAGAGACCGTGCGCGTTGCGGTGGCGGGTGATCGCGTGCGAGATGACGCGGGCCAGCACGGTCCGCTGCCACTCGGCTCGGAACGCGGGATCCGCGAGGTCCTGCTCGAGCCATTCGTCGAAGGTCTGCAAGCTCGAGGTGCGCGCTGCCATGGAGCGAAGCATAACATTCATGTGGTAAGTCTCCGATCGGAGTCCGCCGCCCGGGCGGCGGCTCTCTGCAGTGCGGCGTTGAAGGCGCGGCGATTCGACTGCGCCTCACGCGCGATGGCCAGCAGTTCGAACCCGCCTGGTATTTGCCGATACAGGACGCGGTGACGACTGCGCCCACCGCGCGGGCGCAACTCGCGCAGTCCCGGCAGTGGCGACTGGCGCACGGCGCTGGTCCATGGATGCCCGAGGCGCGTGCCCTCGATCATCAGCTTCTCGACGGCGTGGGTGATGGCCACTGCTTCGCGCGGGTCCCGCGCGCGCAGGTCGCCTCGCTCCCGCCGGAAGCCCGGGCTGCTCGAGATGCGAACGACGCCGTCCATGTCCGCACTCTCGCGCTGGTGGCTCGCACACGGATGTCACAGGCGAGCATCCGATCCACGTGCTCGCAGTCAACACGGCTGCGGAGCGTCAATGCGCCGGCGCCGGAGGTGCCTGCTTCGTGCCGTATTCGCGCACGCTGATCACGACCTGGTCGGTCGTGTCGCAGATCCCGTTCTGGACGACCGTGGAGGCCACGCGGGGTAGAGGGCGTCGCGGCTCGATGGCGATCTCGATCTTGAGCCCGAGCGCATCGGCGAGGCGCAGGAGCGTCTCGAAGCTCGGGGTGTGGTCCATCCGTTCGAGGCGCGCGACCTGGGACTGCGACATCCCGACGCGTGCGCCCAGTTCCGTCTGCGTGAGTCCGTGGCGCTGGCGATACGCGCCGATGCTGAGCCCGATGCTGCGGGCAAGCGCGTTCTCGGCCCACACCGTGCGGAAGTCCGGGTCCTCGAGGAGGCGGGCATGGCCCTCCGCGTTGCTGATCAGCTGCTCATGGTCGAACGTCATGGGCTCTAATAGTACATCCATGTACTCACCTCAGTCGAGAGTCGTTGCGTGAAAGCGCTTCGCCGCGAGCTGTGCCGCGCGGCGAAAGCGACGAGGATCGCCCTCCGCCTCGGGGGCCAGCGCGAGCATGATGAATCGCTCGCCATGGCGGACGTACAGAATGCGCACTCGGCTGTGGCCGGCACGGGGGCGCAACTCGCGCAGGCCCTTGAGCGGCGGTGATCTCACTGCGCTCGACCACGGGAACGGCAGCATGGTTCCCTCTGCCTCCAGCTTGTGGAGCGCATTCTCGACCGCAGTCGCCTCGCCGGGATCAGTGCGCATCAGGACGCCCAGTTCGATTTGCAGCTCGCAGTGGCGCAGGACGGGGAGGAGGCGCTCGGGCATGCGCCCACTCTGACGGGCGCGTTGGCGCTCCCGAGCGACCCATCCGCTCGGGAATGCAGCGGATCGTCACGTGATCGACCGTCCCGTCGTCAAGACTGTCACGGATTGCCATGCTCTGACGCCCGTCTTGCGCTTGGGCGCGGCAGCGGGAGGATGTGCCTGATCTCCTGGCCGCGACCCGCCTCAAACGGAGGCGAGATGCCCATTGCCCGCAGCCAGCTTCCGCTGCCGCAGCGCCTCGAGC
>CAJCBN010000098.1 GCA_903960645.1 uncultured Actinomycetes bacterium
AGGTCGAGACCGAAGATCAGAGAGATGACGGCGATCACGGGGATCGTCAGGCCGATGCTCGCCATCGTCGAGCCGTAGGCGAGGTTGAGGCTCGTCTGGATGCGCCCGCGCCGGGCTGAGCGGAGGGCGGAGATGGACTCCGGCAGCAGCACGAGTAAGGCGATCGTGACGGCAACGACGGTCTCGGGCAGTCCGGCACCGTGCACGGCATCCTTGATCAGGGGCGAGGTCGCCTTGGCGAGGCCAACCACGGCGACCAACGACGCTGCCAGCAGGGCGAGGCTGATGCCCGCCTCGCGCTTGGTGGGCCGCTCGGCGTGGAGCTCGGCCGCGGCGTCGGCAGCCGTCTGCTCGGTCTCCTCCGGCAGGAAGAAGTCGCGGTGGCGCACGGTCTGGGCCAACACGTAGGCGAGGTAGATACCGAGCGAGGCGATGGCGGCGAAGATCAGCTGCGTGGTCGTGAAGTACGGTCCGGGAGCCGAGATCGTGTAGTTGGGCAGCACGAGGCTGAGGGTCGCGAGTGCACCGATCGCGGCGACGGCGCCGCCGACGCCCTCCGGGTTGAACGTCGCGATCCGGCCGCGCACGGTGGCGATGACCAGGGCGCCGCCGACGATGCCGTTGCACGCGATCATCGCCGCTGCGAACACCGTGTCGCGTGCGATCCCGGCCGTGGTCTCCGGCGAGGACAGCATCAGCACGACGATCAGACCGACCTCAATCACCGTCACGGAGACCGCCAGAACGAGCGAGCCAAGCGGCTCGCCGACACGGAGGGCCACGACCTCCGCGTGGTGGACGGCCTCGAGCACGGCGAGGGCGAGCACGGCGGCCAGCACGATCAGGATCGGCGTACCGGGACGCCAGCCGAGAGTCACCGCGAACAGCGCGAGGGCGACGACGGGGATCGCCGCGTGGCGGAGACGGGCGGCGGCCGGGGACGTCGTCACGGCTGCATTGTCGTCGCGATCCCGGCAACACGCGTCGGCTGGGCAGCGACGGGAGGCGAAGCACAGGACATGGCTTCCGCACCACAGACCCGCGACCGTTCCCGCTCCGGCTGGGGCACGGTCTTCGCCCTCGTCGCCCTGGCCGAGGGCTTCACGTGGGCGGGGTTGCTGATCGGCATGTTCCTGAAGTACGTCACCGAGACGACGGAGGCCGGGGTCGCCCTGTTCGGGATGCTGCACGGCATCGTCTTCGTGGTCTACGTGCTCGTCACGCTGATCGTCTGGTGGCGGCTGCGCTGGAGCGTGCCGGTCGGGCTGCTCGCCCTCGTGGCCTCTGTCCCGCCGCTGACGACCGTGCCGTTTGAGATCTGGGCGCAGCGTCGCGGGCTCCTCCGCGCGACGCCGCGCGACTGACCAGCCTCGTCGCTTTACGCGCGCTTGAAGAACGCGTTGACGGCCGCGCGCGATGCGGGATGCGCGAAGGTTTCATACTCCGCGACCAGCTCGGCAGCGACCGCCTCGTCGTAGGACGATTCGGCCGAGGCGTCGAGGAGCTCCAGCGTACGACGGACACCGAGGCCCGGATGGGCGGCGATCGCGGCAGCGAGGGTGAGCGCGCGCTCGCGCAGGGCGTCAGCGGGGACCGACTCCTCGGCGAGTCCGATTGCGACGGCTTCATCCCCCGACAATGTCGGGCCCGCGAGTAGCAGCCAGCGCGCCCGACCGAGGCCCACGAGGCGCGGCAGGATCCACGTCAGACCACTCGTCGGACTGAGGCCGATGTCGAGATCTCCCACCCGCAGCTGGGCGTCGGTCGCCACGATGCGCAGGTGGGCGAGGCACATCAGCTCGTAGCCACCGGCGATCGCGTGGCCATGGACGGCGGCGATCAGCGGCTTGCCCAGGCCACGAATGACGCCGCCGAGCGTGCGGTAGCGCTCGACGTAGGCGGCGAAGGCGGCATCGTCGAAGTCGCGCAACTCGGACAGGTCGGCGCCCGCACAGAACGACGGGCCGGCCCCGGCCAGCACGATCGCGCGGCAGGCGTCATCGCGCCCGAGTGTGATCAGCGTGTTGAGCAGTGTGTCGAGCGCCTCCGTGGAGAGCGCGTTGCGCACCTCGGGGCGGTTGAGCTCGAGCAGCGCAACGGCGCCGTGGGTCGTGTGGTTGAGCGTCATTCCGGGACCTCCCCGAGATAGGTGCGGTAGAGGCGCTTCGACTTGCGCTCGGCGCGCGGCAGCGACTCGGCGGCGACGAGTTCGATCGCGGGAGTGAAGTTGAGGCGCGTCTGGATGGCATCGGCGACCCGCTG
>CAJCBN010000099.1 GCA_903960645.1 uncultured Actinomycetes bacterium
CGCCGCAGTGCGCGCCGCGATCGATGAGACTTGGGGGGGCGTACTCGCGGTCCGCTGGATCCTGCCCGACAGCGAGCTATCCGCGACGGTTGTCGATCGGCTCGGGAAGGTCGCCCGCGAATGCCTTGCCAACGCGTCGATCCACGGTGCCGCCTCCGAGGTGACCGTACGGATCGTCGTCGACGTGGAGCAGGTAATCGTCGAGATCACCGACAACGGTCGCGGCCTCGGCGACGGCAGTCCCGGCCTCGGCAGCGCCGTTCTTAACGAGGCGACCGGCGGCCAGTGGACGATCGCGTCGGTGCCGACCGGTGGTGCGCAGGTGCGCGCCGTCGTGCCGGTCTGATCCTCACCGACCGGCGAACGTGCGGCGCGACGGGGAGTCCCGCCGCGCCGCTGGCCGTCCCAGTGGGACGTCTCGCGTTCTAGTTCGTCGCGACCCAGGTGAAGGGCGGCGTGGATGCCGTCGGAACCGTCGGGATATCTGTGGTCACCGTGTACTTCTTCAGGACCTGGCCGACGGACGGCTGGTGGAGTTGCTCGCAGACGCGATTGGAGGCCGAGGGCGCAAACGAGTCGTACGTGCTCCACGTCTGGCCCGCGGCAACGGTAAGCGTCTCCCCGGTCGACCGGTAGTAGACCAAGGGTGCATTCTGGCTCGCTGCCGATTCCACGGTCAGCCGCAAGAGGCCCGGTGTGCCAACACCATCGCGGTCTTGCCAGTACATCGATCCGGTGCAGTTAGCCGACGGGTAGTAATGGCGGGTCTCACTGATTTTGAAGCCGGGGAGATCGTACGTGCCGTCGCCCTTCAAGACCCAGAGCACGCCGCCCACCAGACGGACGATGCCGGCCTGATTGCTAGAGATGACCTCTCCCGTCCCGTTGACCACCGTCGCCGGGTTGAGCGACGACTGCACCCCTGTAATCTCAACGCCAGCGGCGTCGACTAGCTTGATGCCAGCCGTGGCGTCCTTGCCGGCCGGACCGGTCGCGCCGGCCGGACCGACAGCGCCCGCAGAGCCGGCGGGACCAGCGGGGCCAGCGGGGCCGGCGGGACCCTGCTTGCCATCCTTGCCGTCGAGTCCCTTCATCGCGCCGGTGCTGAGATCCGAGATGGCGATCGCGCCGTTGCCGATATCACCCGACCCGATCGCGCCGTCCTTGATGTCGGACGACTGTACTGCTCCCTCCTTCAGCTGGGCAGTACCAACCGAGTTGGGCGCCAGGGCGACGGCGGCGTAGCCCGTCCCCCCCAGAGCGGCGAACAGGGCGATGGTGGCGATGACGGTCGCGGCCGATGGTTTCTTCATGCCGCCACCGTATGGCCCTTCTCGAGGGGCCCTGGCGCCGTGTAGAGGTACCCGTACCGCCCCCGACCCAGGTGTAGTACTAGCCGTATCGAGCCGTGACCTAGACTGGCCAGCAGATGATTCGTGTGCTGCTCTTGGAGGACGAGGCCCTGTTGCGGCTGACGCTGGCGTCGACGCTGCCCGACGAGACGATGAGCGTCGTCGGCGCGTTCGGCGACGCCAAGAGCGCGGTGGCCGCCGCCGCCGAGACGCCGTTCGACGTGCTGGTGACCGACCTCGACCTGATGCAGGGGCCCGGCCCCAACGGCATCGTGGTGGCCAACGTCGTGCGTCGCACGCACCCCGAGGCGGGCGTCGTGCTGCTCACGTCGTACGCGGATCCTCGGCTGATCGGCGCGAAGCTCAACCAGGTGCCCGAGCGCACCGAGTACCTGCGCAAGCAGGACGTGCTCGAGATCGAGATGCTGCGCGCGGCGATCCGCCGTTCCGTCCGCAGGAGCTTCGACGCCGACGGCGCCCTGCCGGCCGTCGAGCTCACCGACACGCAGATCGAGACGATGCGCCTCGTCGCGCAGGGGCTCAGCAACGCGGAGATCGCGCGGCAGCGCGTCGTCACCGAGCGCGCCGTCGAGATGTCGATCTACCGGATCGCGCGCAACCTCGGGCACAGCGCCGACGCGACGCAGAACACGCGCGCCCTGATCGTGCGCGCGTACTATGAGATGACGGGCAGCGGCAGTGCCCGTGACGCAGCAACGACCTAGCGCGCGCCACCTGCTCGGCGGCCGCTGGGCGATCTCGCTGCGCGGCTGGCTGATCGGCTCGGTGCTCGTGCTGGTCGTGCCGCTCGTGTCGTTCAACGCGATCCTGCATGCCACGCCGCCCGAGCTGGCCGTGCTGATCGCCGCGCAGTGGATCGCACCATCGGCCGTCCTTCTCATCGCGCACCTGACCGTCTTCCGCCATCGCCGCACGACCACCGTCGCCCTCGGCTGGGTCGTCGCCCTCGCCGTCCTCATGGGCGTGGCGCGCGCCGCCGCGGTCCTCCTGCTGGAGGGGCCGCTGTCGGGCCCGGACCTCGGGTGGGCGGAACGCTCGTCGGTGATCCTCGCGATCGTGCCGAGCACCGCCGTCTTCGTCCTGCTCACCACCTACGTGATCGCCGTGGAGGACTGGCTCTCGACCGAGCGCGCCCGCCTGCTGCGCTTCGAGATCGACGCCGAGGCCGCCCGCCTGCGCGCCCTCGGCGCCCTCGACGCGACCCGTGCCGTGATGACCACCCGCATCCGCGACGAGATCGAGGAGCAGCTCGGCGCACTCGATGACGCACGCGCAGTCGGCGAGGAGCGCCTACAGCTGTCCGGCACGGTGCTCGAGGCCGCCGCCGGCTACGTGCGCCCCACGAGCCACGCGCTCTGGAACGAGCGAGAGGCGGTTCCGCACCGTCACCGCCTGCGCACCCTCGAACGCTCCAGCCTCGAGGCACCGCTGCCGATCCTGCTTCCGCTCGTGCTCTGGCTCGTCATCGCCCTGCCCCTGAGCGTCGCGCGCGGAAGCGTTGTCGTAACGGTCGTCGGCGCAGCTGCCCTCCTGCTCGGCATGGTGGTGGCCTATCCCGTCGGGCACCGGGCCATCCGCCGCTTCGCACCCGCGCCCCGCCACGCCCGCGCACGCGGGCTGGCGCTCACCGCGATCGTCTTCGCGATGCTGCCGCAGCTACTGGTGCTCGCCGCCGCAGGCGCCCGCTCGGGGTCCGGGTTTCCCGGCCCGCTGTTCGCGACGAGCATCATGATCACCCTCTTCCTGACCGTGGGCGTGAGCCTCGCGCAGGCGGGCCTGCGCCTGCAGGGCCAGCGCCTCAACGAGCTGCGCACGCAGGCCGAGGAGGCCGACTTCCAGCGCCTCGCCCTCGAATCTGCCACCGAGCAGATGCAGCGCGACCTCGCGCTCTACCTCCATGGCACCGTGCAGGCCGGCCTCGTGGCGTCGGCCTACGCCATCCAGGACGCCGCCGTCCGCGGTGATGAGGTCGCGCTCGAGCACGCGATCGCCGAGGCCCGCGCCGCCGCCACGCGCGTGGGCGAGCACGCTCCGGCACCTCCGGCCGCCGACCTGAGCGCGTTGCGTGCGGACATCGACGAGACGTGGCGGGGCATGCTCGCGATCACCTGGACCTTGCCGTCCGCAGAGATCAGCGTGCGGCACGTCGACCGGATCGGCAACGTCGTCCAGGAGTGTCTGGCCAACGCCTCGATCCACGGCTCCGCGACCGCGGCGAGCGTGCGCATCGCCGCCGAGGGCGACGGCATCGTCGTGGAGATTGCCGACAACGGCAGCGGCCCTACGGGCGGCGGTCCCGGACTCGGCAGCGCCGTCCTCAACGAGGCGACCGCAAGCCGCTGGACAATCGCGGCCGCAGCCGACGGCGGCGCGCAGGTGCGCGCCGTCATCCCCGTCTGATCAGCCGAGGAAGTCGAGCTGCACGGGGCTCGGCAGCAGGCCGGCCTCGGCACCACGCTCGAGCAACGCGGCGACGGCCTTGCGGCCCTGCGCGCCGTAGTCGAGCGTGAGGTCGTTCACGTACATCGCGACGAAGCGGTCGTTGAGCTCTGGCGCAATGCCGCGGCCGTACTCGATCGCGTAGGCGAGCGCCTCCTCGCGGTGCTCGAGGCCCACGGCCACGGCCTCCTTGAGCACGGCGGAGAGGTCGAGCGCACGATCCTCCGGCACGTCGCGACGCATCGCGACGGCGCCAAGCGGCAGCGGCAGGCCCGTGTCGCCCTCCCACCACGCGCCGAGATCGAGCACGCGCTTGAAGCCCTCCTGCTCCCACGTGAGCTGGCCCTCGTGGATCACGACGCCGGCGGCGACATCGCCCGAGGCGACGGCAGCCATGATCGCCTCGAAGTCGAGCTGCACCGGCTCGAACGCGGGCAGCGCGAGACGGGCGGTGAGAAACGCGGTGGTCTGTGGACCGGGCACGGCGACGCGCTGGCCGGCGAGGTCGGCAGGCGTGAGGTCGGTCTTGGCGATCACGACCGGGCCGTAGCCCTCGCCGAGCGAGGCGCCGTGGCCGAGCAGGCGATACGTGTCCTGCACGCCGGGATAGGCGCCGACGGACATGGCGGTCGCCTCAAGGCGCCCCTCGCCGGCCCACACGTTGAGCGTCTGGATATCGGCCGGCACGAGCTCGATCTCGAAGCCACGCAGGTCGAGCGCACGCTCCGCGATCGCCCACACCATGAAGGCGTCATCGGGATCCGGGCTATGTCCGACGCGTACGTGCACGGGGTCTCCAGCGGTCGATGTCGTGCGAGCCTACCAACGCTCTACTTTCGCCCACGCCGTGCGCGCGGACGGCACCCGCTGCGGCTAGGATTTTGCGCATGAGCGATCACGACGTCATCCCGCCCAGCCCCCAGCACCGCGACGAGGAGATCCTGCAGCACGTGCTGCGCGAGGTCCACGCGGGCCGCACCCTCCACGAGGTCATGCAGGACCCGTACGTGGTCGAGCGCGAAGAGGCCGGCTCGCACGAAAAGGTGCTGGACCATCCCGAGGTCGCCGAGGTCGTCGGCGACGAGATCATCGCGCAGATGCGCGCGATGCTCGACAGCCTCTAGAGCTTCAAGGCAGCGCGCGCGAGCGCGAGCACGCCCGGCGTGGCGTCGATCAGCTTGGCGACGACCAGATCGTCCGCGGTCACGCGGGCATCGGCCGCGCCGATCAGGACGTCGCGTAGCGGCGTGATCTCCTGCCAGTCGAGGTGCCCCTCCTCCACGCACTCGCGCAGGTCGTCGGCAAGCACGCGCGCGACCAGCGGCGCGTCGCACGTGACGAAGGCGGCGTCGGCGAGCAGGCGGTAGTCGAGCTCGCGCCGGCCGCGACGGTCCGCGCCGAGGGCGATGATGGAGGCGCCGGGCGCGACCCAGTCGGCGCGCAGAGCAGGGTCGCGGGCGTTGGTGGCGGTGAGGACCAGCCGGGCGTCGCGCACCGCCGTCGCGGCATCGCCGACGACGCTGCCGAACTCGGCGGCCGCAGCGGCGGCAGTCGGGTCGGGGTCGTGAATCGTGATCGCGCCAAGCGGCAGCGCGTGCTGGAGCTCAGCGATCGTGCGTCGCGCCAGCGGCCCCGCACCCAGCACGCCGAGCGTGATCGGGCCCGTGCCGACCAGGCGGGGCACAAGCAGGCCGGCCGCGGTGGCGAGGGCAAGACGAGCGGCATCGTCCGCGGAGAAGGCGCCGATCGTCGCGCCCTCCGGGTCGATCACCGTGCACGTGCGCGACGAGGTGCGGCGGCCGCCCGCGGTGATCAGCACCGCGCGATAGCCATCGCCGTCGATCGTGGTGGTGACGCCCGTCCAGCCGTCGCCGCGCAGCATCACCTGCGGCGCGGGCAGGTCGTCGAAGTCGTCGGGCTCGACGCGCAGCGCAGCGTCGATGATGGTGCGCACCTGCGCGGGCTTGAGCCGCGCGATCGCCTTCTGCAGATCGACGGCCACCGCTACTCCAGCGCGCGATGCAGCACGACGACGGCGAGGGCCTCGACCGCCAACACCGCATCGCCGCGCAGATCCTCGACGACCGCAGCGGTGCACGGGCACGTGTCCGGCACCACACCGGCGAGCTCGGCGAGCGCGCCCTGCAGCGCATCGCCGTAGCCGTCTTCCATCAGGCCCGACGCGGTCTCAAGCGCAGCGCGCGAGCCGGCGGCCGACGATTCCTTGGGGTTGCCCTCAGCCGCGGCGAGCAGCAGGCCGCGACGCGAGACGGCGTTGAGCTCGTCCTCGTCGATCGCGAGCGACTCAAAGACGAGATCGATCAACACCGGCGCGGCGGCTGGCGTGCGGTCCTCGGGCTCGAGCCCGACGAGCGCCTCCTCGATTGCGAACAGGGCCTCCATTTGGGGGCAGCGTAGCCGCGTTTGGCTAGCGGAGCCCGAGCGCGGTGCGCAGCGCGCGCGTCTGGCGGCGGGCGACCTCGAGCACCGTGCCGTTCTTGTCGGACAGTCGCACCTGCACGCGGCCTTCGCCGACGGGCTCGAGCGCCGCGACGAGCGTGAGGTTGACGATCTGCGAGCGGTGAATGCGCATGAACGTGCTCGGGAGCAGATCCTCGAGCGCGCGCAGAGAACGCGGCGAGCCGAGGACGCGCCCGTCGGCGAGGGCGATGCGCGAGCGGTCGCGATCGGCCTCGGCGTAGGCGACCTCGGCCGGATCGACGAGCAGGGTCTCCTCCCCATCGCCATCGACCGGGATGCGAGCCTCCAGCGCCGCCCCCGGTGCCGTGCCCGCGCGGATCGCCGCGACACGGCGGACGGTCGTGAGCAGGCGGTCCTCGCGCACGGGCTTGAGCAGGTAGTCGACGGCCTCGACCGAGAACGCCTGGATCGCGCGGTCATCGTGGGCCGTCACAAACACGACCGTTGGGCGGTGCGGCAGGGCCGCCAACGTCTGGGCGAGTTCGATGCCACCCTTGCCCCCCGGCATCGAGATGTCGAGGAACACGACGTCGTACGCCATGCGCTCGGCCAGCACCAGCGCCTCGCGCGCACTTGCGGCCTCGCCCGCCACCTCGATGCCGTCGATGCCGGTGAGGAGATGGCGCAGCTCGCCACGGGCCGGCGCCTCGTCGTCGACGATCAGGGCGAGCAGCGTCATGCCGCAGCCTCGCCAAGCACCGGCGGCTCGACCGGGAGGAGAACGCTGATCGACGTGCCGAGCACCGGCGCGCTAGCGATCCGCAGCCGGCCCTGGTCTCCGTAGTAGGCCTGGATGCGCCGGTGGACGCTGGCCAGCCCGAGGCCCGCCGCACCGCTGCCGAAGCCCGGCTCGAGCACGTGCGCCGCATCTTCCTGCGTGATGCCGCGGCCGTTGTCACGCACGATCACGCGCAGCCGGCCGAAGCGCACGTCGGCGCGGATAACGACGCGGAGCGGCTGGTCCGTCTTGCCGTGCTTGATCGCGTTCTCCACCAGCGGCTGGACGAGGAACGGCGGCACCATCACCGCGTTCGCGGCCGGGCCGATGCGCCGCTCCACGATGAGGTCGTGGCCGAAGCGCGCCTGCTCCAGCTCGAGGTACGCCTCCACGTGCGCCATCTCATCCGCGAACGAGACGAACTGCGACGGCTGCCGTAGCGTCGAGCGGCAGTACTCCGCGAACGTGATCACGAGCCGCCGCGCCTCATCGGGCTGCGTGCGGATGAACGCCGCGATCGTGTTGAGCGCGTTGAAGAGGAAGTGCGGCTCGATCTGCGCCTGCAGGGCGGCGAGCTCCGCCGACGCACTGGCCCGAACGTGCACCTCGACCTCGCCCGCGGCGAGCGCCGTCGACACGAGACCGCAGAGCGACTCCATGACCGCGCGCTCCTGGTCGGAGATTTCCAGCGCCCCCTCGGAGAACGCAATGATCGAGCCGATCGCGCGGCCGCGAACGACGAGCGGCCCCACGACGGCAGAACGCAGCGGGCAGTCCGAGGTGCAGCCATGGCGCCACCCGGCCGGCAGCCGCGCCACGCGCGCCTCGTCCATGGCCTGCACCGCGCCCGGCGGAGCATCCGTGCCGGTGCCGTGATGGTCGGCCGCGAGCCCGACGTGCGCCAGCACCTGCCGGCGATCGGAGACCGCGATAGCCGCGTAGCCGAGCCGCGTCTGCGCCTCGGTCGCGAGGAGCTGCGCCGCGCCCGGCGTCAGCCCGTCGTGCAGCGCCGGCGTGGCGATGGCGACGACCTCGAGGATCGCCGAGGCGGGGCCGCCGCCGAGCACGCCCGCGTCGCGCACCGAGCTGCGGATCAGCCCGAGGAAAAGCACGAGCAGGAACGTCGCGATAGCGACGACGGGCACGACACCGATGGCCCGGACGTCCAGCGCGGAGAACGCCTCCAGCGCGAGCCCGACGAGGCCCGCCTGCAGGAGGCCCAGCATCGCGGCCGCCAGCAGGGGCCCGCGGAGGTCCGCCCAACGGCGGCGGCCGGCGCGCGCCGAGCGTCCGCGCTGGCTCGAAATCCACGTGAACGGGACGTCGCGGCGCGGCTGTTCGGGGTCGGGGGCGTCCACGGAGGTTGATGCTACCCGGGTGCGAGCCGGATCGCAGTGGTGAGCGCTGACGACGGGTATCATGGGCTGTCGGTAGAGATGGCCCCTCCGACGCCTGCACGCACCCCACCCACCCCCGGCTCCGGCCCGGGGCCGCGCACCGTGTATCGGGCGACGCAGCGTCGTGGCCGGACGAGCGCGCGCACGCGCCAGCTGATCGTCGTCGGCGTGGTCGCGCTGCTCACGATCGGCGTGATCCGCGGTCTGATGATCCGGGGCGACGTCGCCCCGGGCGTCTCGGTGCACGGCATCGACATCGGCGGGCTCTCGCCCGCAGAGGCCAAGGCCAAGCTGAAGACCGAGCTCGTGCCGCAGCTCGATCGCACCGTCACGGTGACGCTCGACTCGCAGACCGCGCCGATGAACCCGGCCGAGCTCGACACCCGCATCGACGTGACGCAGACGGTCGACCGCGCCATGCAGACCGGGCGCCTCCAGTCGCTCCTCCTGCCGTTCGTCTACTCGCACGACATGGCACCCGCGATCACGACGCCCGCCAAGCCGCGCATCCCCGCCAACCTGCGGCTGATCGCCGAGCCCGCGCGCAACGCCCGGGTGCAGATCGCAAACGGCAAGACAACGATCTCCCCCGCCCGCGACGGCCACTCGATCTCGCCGCGGATGATCGTCCTCGCCTCGGCCAACGCCGCGCTGGCCGGACAGCGCAAGCTGACGCTGCGCTCGCAGGTGACCAAGCCCGCGATCTCCACTGCGGCCGCGAAGGCCGCCGCAACCGAAGCCGCCGCGCTCGCCTCCTCGCCCGTCGCCCTCAACGTCGATGGCAACCGGGTCGGCGCGCTCTCCACGGCCGTGCTCCAAAACGCTGTGATGGTGCGCAACCAGGACGGCAAGGCGACGATCGCGTTTGACGCCAAGGTGCTGGCGCCCGCCGTCGGGGAGGTCCTCGGCGACCGCATCCGCGAGCCGCAGAATGCGATGTGGGACACCAACGGCCAGCGCGCCTGGGTCGAGCCCGGCAAGGACGGCATCAGCTTCGACGCGCGCAAGGTGGCCGATGCCGTGCGCACGGCTGCGATCGAGGGCGGCGCCCGACAGGCCGACGTGAAGCTGATCCGCACGTCACCGAACCGCAGCACCGAGGACGCGGAGAAGTTCGGCATCACGACCAAGACGGCTGGCGCGACGACAGAGCTCGGTGACTCGTCGGCGAACCGCATTCACAACGTTGCGCTGATGGCCGAGATCCTCGACAACCGCCTCGTCATGCCCGGCGAGCAGTTCTCGTTCAACGACGCCGTCGGGCCGCGCTCGCCCGAGCGCGGCTTCCTCGAGGGGCAGGCGATCGTCGGTGGGCTGCTGATTCCCTCGATCGGCGGCGGCGTCTGCCAGGTCGCCTCGACCCTCTATGCCGCGGTCTTCTCGGCCGGTCTCGAGATCGACGAGCGGAACAACCACGACTTCTACATCTACCACTACGGCGACGGCATGGACGCCACCGTGTCGTGGGGCGGTCCCGACTTCAGCTTCACCAACAACACCGGCCACCCCAGTGCTGATCCGCGCCACGGCCGATAACAGCACGATGATCGTCAACCTCTACTCGTCGCCCTCCGACGGGCGCACCGTCGAGACGAGCGTCAGCGAGCGCTACGCGCTGAAGGAGCCGGAGAAGCGCTACATCGAGGATCCGACCGCACCGCCGAAGACGGTCGTGCCGTATACCGACGGCCAGGCCGGCTTCGCCGTCGACGTCACGCGCGTCGTCAAGCGTGACG
>CAJCBN010000100.1 GCA_903960645.1 uncultured Actinomycetes bacterium
CGTCGCGACCCCCACCGTCCCCAATCGACGTTTTTGGTCCCGGGTCCACAATCGTCGTTGTTTGACGTTTTTGGACCCGGGTCCAAAAACGTCACCTCAGCCACGGCCCCCCGGCCTCCCGCTAGGCTGCCCGCATGCGCGTGATGATCATGGCGGCCGGGCTCGGCACCCGACTGCGGCCGCTGACCGAGCATCTGCCGAAGCCCATCGCCCCCGTCGGCAACCGGCCCTGCGTCGACTACCTGCTGCGCCGCGTGGCCGCCGCTGGGGCCACCGGCGCCGTCATGAACCTGCACTACCACCCGCAGACGATCATCGACACGATCGGTGACGGGACGGCGTACGGCCTGCCCATCGAGTACTCGATCGAGGAGGAGCTGCTCGGCACCGCCGGTGGCACGCGTCGCTGCCGCGACTTCCTGACCGCCGAGGATGACGTCTTTCTCGTCACGAGCGGCGATGGTCTCCACACGATCGACCTGGCCGCGCTCGCCGTAGCGCACCGTGCATCGGGCGCACTCGCGACGATCACCGTGAAGCGCGTCGAGGACGTCACCGGCTTCGGCGTCGTCGTCACCGAGGCCGACGAGCGCATCACCTCCTTTCAGGAGAAGCCGGCGCCAGCCGACGCGCTCAGTGACCTCGTCAACGTCGGCGTCTACTGCTTCAGTGCCGCGATCTTCGACGAGATCCCGTCCGTCGGCCAGAGTGACTTCGGCTCGGAGATCCTCCCCCGGCTCGTTGCCGCTGACGCGGATGTCCGCGCCTGGACGACCGACGCGTACTGGAGCGACATTGGCTCGCTCGAGGAGCTGCTCGCGACCAACCTCGCGATCGCCAGCGGCGCCGTCGACGTCGACCCGGCGGGCGACCTGATCATGGACAGCGACTGCGGCCTGCCGAACGTCTCGCCCGACTCCGTCATCGCCGGCCCGGTGCTGATCGGCGAAGGCGCCGAGATCCGCTCGGGCGCGACGATCATCGGCCCCGCCGTGATCGGCCCACGCGCGGTGATTGATCAGGGCGCCGTCGTCGAGCACGCGCTCGTTCTGCCCGAGGCGGAGATCGATGCGGACTCCCCGGCCAGCGGTATCCTCGGCGCCGTCGAGAACCTCGACGGCGTCTGGCTGCGCTAGCGGTTCTGCCGCTGAGCCCGTTGAGTCTCTGAGTCTTCGAGGCCGAACCACCAGCCCACCCGGCTACAGTCCGAACATGCTCGAGGCCATCGCCGCCGATTCGCCTGCCGATCCCCTGCGCAACGGCTTGGCGATCTTCCTCGAGTCGGACTGCCCGACCTGTCGCCTCGCCCTCGAGCGACTTGCCGCAGCCGGCGTGGACGACGTCGTCGCGGTCTTCGAGGACCGTGCCCCGGTCGCCGCACGCGTGGCGCGGCAGAGCGGCTACCGCGGTCCCGTCTACGCGGAGCCCGCGCCGTACGCCACGTCGGAGCGCCTCGACGTCCGCACGGTCCCGACGACCATCGCCTTCCACGACGGCGTGGAGACCGCGCGCGTCGTCGGCTGGGATCGCGACGGACTCGCCGGATTGCTCGGCCGTTCCCTCGGCGGGGACGGTCCCATGACGAAGCCGGGCTGCGCCGCACGCTGGACGTACGAGGCCACCGCCGTCGATGAGTTCGAGGAGCTGTTTGACCTCGGCTTCAGCGACGGACTGCCCGTGATCCCACCGACGCCCGAACGCATCGAGGCGATGCTCGACGGCCGCGACCCCGCGCAGTCGCTCGGCCGCGTGCCACCCGGAGGCGGCGAGGCGACGCTCGAGCGCGTCGCCAGCTGCGCGGTGCTCGCCGGCTGCAAGCCATCCTATTTCCCCACCGTGCTGGCCGCCTGTGAGGCGATCCTCGACGAGCGCTTCAACCTCAACGGCCTCGCCGTCACGACCTCGCCCCCCGGCCAGACGCTGATCGTCAACGGGCCCGTACGCAGCGCGATCGGCCTCAACTCGGGGATGGGCGCGCTCGGTCCCGGCTGGCGCGCGAACATGACCATCGGCCGGGCCGTGCGCCTGCTCGTGCAGCTAACCGGTGCCGGCCAGCCGGGCCGCCTCGACCGCTCGACGCTCGGCCATATGGGCAAGCTGGGACAGTGCATCGCCGAGGCCGAGGAGCTCGGCCCGTGGACGCCACTCCACGTGGAGCGCGGCTTCAGGGCCGACCAGTCCACGGTCACCGTGCTCGGCTGCGACGCGCCCCTGTCGGTCTCCGACCACCGCTCAAAGGCACCTGAGCAGCTCGCCGCAACGCTGGCCACGGCCGCGGCCTCCACCTGGAGCCCGAACTGGTGGCCGCTCGAGGACGTCACGCAGCTCTTCGTCGTCTGCCCCGAGCACGTGGCGCTGCTGACCGGCGCCGGCTGGTCGAAGGACGACCTCCGTACGGCGATCTTCGAGCACCCCCAACGGCAAGGCGCCGAGCTGATTCGCTTCGGTGAGGCACCGCCCGCGGCCCACGCCGACCCCGCTCGCACGTTCCGCAAGTGGCTCGATCCGAGCAAGCTCCTGATCATCGCGGCCGGCGGCGTGGCCGGCCGCTTCTCCGCCGTCTTCGGCCCATCGCTCGGCATGGGCTCCACCCCCATCACGCGGGA
>CAJCBN010000101.1 GCA_903960645.1 uncultured Actinomycetes bacterium
CGGACCCGGAGCCTTCGCCTCGGCACTCGAAACGGCGCTCCTGGCCGGCGAGATCGACGTCGCCGTGCACTCCTCGAAGGACCTGACGGGCGACCAGCCCGAGGGGCTCGAGCTGGCGGCCTTCCTGCCCCGCGCCGACCCCCGCGACGCGTGGTGCGGCGAGGCCCGCTCGTTCGGCGACATCCCGGTCGGCGCCCGCGTGGGCACCTCATCGCTGCGTCGTACCGCGGCGCTGCGGGCAGCTCGACCAGACCTCACGATGGTGCCGATCCGCGGCAACGTGCAGACGCGCCTTGGTCACCGCACCGCCAGCGACCTCGACGGCGTGATCCTCGCGGCCTGCGGCCTCGAGCGCGTCGGGCTCGAGCACGAGATCGGCTTCCGCTTCGCTATCGAGACGCTCGTGCCCGAGTCCGGTCAGGGCGCGATCGCACTGCAGACCCGCATCGGCGACGGCGGCCTGGTCGTCGGCGTCGACCATCTCGACACACGCCGCGCGGTGATGGCCGAGCGCGGCGTGACGCGCCGGCTCGGCGGCGGCTGCCGCGTGCCCGTCGCGGCGCACGCGCACCGCACGGACTCCGCCTGGCGCCTGATCGGCTGGGTCGGCTCGCCGGACGGCATCCGCACGATCCGTCACGAGGCCGAGGGCGACGAGCCCCACGCGCTCGTCGACACCATCGTCGACCGCCTGCTGCAGGACGGCGGCGCCGAGCTGCTGGCCGAGGGCGGCGCATGACCGTCTACCTCGTCGGCGCCGGCCCCGGTGACCCCGGGCTGATCACCGTCCGCGGCCTCGATCTCGTGCGCCGTGCCGACGTGCTCGTCCTCGACCGCCTGGCCGGCGACCAGCTGCCGCTCGAGGCGCGCCCGGACTGCCTGCTGATCGACGCCGGCAAGGCGCCCGGGAAGGTCGCGATGACTCAGGCGGAGACCAACGCCTGCCTCGTCGAGCACGGCCTGACGGGCAAGCTCGTCGTGCGCCTCAAGGGCGGCGATCCGTTCGTCTTCGGGCGCGGCTCCGAGGAGGCCGAGGCGCTGCACGCCGCCGGCGTCGACTACGAGGTGGTGCCGGGCCTGTCGAGCTCCATCGCCGCCCCGGGCGCCGCCGGCATCCCCGTCACGCATCGCGGCATGTCCACGCACCTCACGATCGTCACCGGACACGAGGATCCCGCCAAGCCGGAGACGCAGACCGACTGGGCCGCGCTCGCCAAGGCCGGCGGGACGCTCGTGCTCCTGATGGGCGTCGGCCGGCTCGGGCGGATCTGCGACGCGCTCGTCGCCGGCGGCCGCTCGGCCGAGACCCCGGTTGGCATCGTCGAGCGCGGCACCCTGCCCACGCAGCGCGTCACCACCGGCACGCTCGGCACGATCGCCGAGATCGCCACGGCTGCCGGCGTCACCTCCCCCGCCGTGACCGTCGTCGGCGAGGTCGTCTCGGTCCGCGAGCTGATGGGCTGGTCTGAGCGGCTGCCGCTGGCCGGCCGCGTGATCGCCGTGACGCGGGCCCGCGCCCAGGCCGACGGCCTGACCCGTCGCCTGACGGATCTCGGCGCCAAGGTGATCAGCGCCCCGACCATCCGCACCGTCCCGCTCGCAGTCGCGCCGATCGATGCCGCCACGTTCGACCTCGTGGTCGTGACGAGCCCGAACACGCCTGCGCTGCTGCTCGCCGCGATCGGCGGCGATGCGCGCGCGCTGCACGGCGTCGAGGTCGCGGCCATCGGCCCCGGTACCGCCGCCGCCCTGCGCGAGATCGGGATCGTCGCCGACGTCGTCTCCGAGCGAGCGGTGGCCGAGGCCCTGCTCGACACGCTCCGGGAGC
>CAJCBN010000102.1 GCA_903960645.1 uncultured Actinomycetes bacterium
CCCAGCGCCGCCGACTGCTCGCGCACCGCGCGCTCGGTCGGACGATCGGGCGAGGTCATCACCGCCCAGGACAGGACGGCGATGCGCCGGTGCCCGAGCGCCGAGAGATGGCGCAGCACCTCACCGACGCCCGCGGTCTGGTCGAACGCGACCTCGCCGGCCAGCTCGGCTCCGGGCAGGCGGCCGGAGATCGTCACCGTCGGCGTGCGCGCGGTCAGCTTGGTCCAGTCGCCGCCAGCCGGCCCGATCGGGGCGACGAGCAGGCCATCGACGCGCTGGGCGGCCAACCGAGCGGCCAGCTCGAGCTCCTCCGCCGGATCGCCGTCGGCGTCGGCCACGATCGTGTGCAGGCCGTGCCCGCGCAACTCGCGCTGGACCGCGTGGGCGAGCGTCTGCTGCCAGAAGTCGGCGAGGCTACCGACGAGAAGGCCGATCGTGCCGGTCCGCCCGCCACGCAGCGCCCGGGCGACGGGATCGGCGGTGTAACCGAGCCGATCGGCGACGGCCTGGACCCGTTCGATCGTGGCGGGGGAGACGCGCTCGCCCCGCAGCGCGTAGGAGACAGCGGTCACCGAGAGGCCGGTCTCCTCGGCGATCTGCTTGATCGTCGGTCGCTTTGGGACGCTGGCCATGGCGCAAGGGTACCGCGCCCCGGCGGACGCGGGGTGTTGACAGCGGTGCGCGTGTGCTGCAAACTCCGGTGAAACCGCATGAACACACAGGTGCATCGTTTCAGTGAAACGAAACACCTAGACCCGAGGGAGCGCGCGCCGTGAGCGAGAACGCCGAGAGCATCACCACCCCGCTGACGAGCGATGAGTGCGCCACGATGGCGCGGGCGATCGCGGCTGACGAGACCAACTGGCGCCCCCACGTCAAACACGAGCCGGACACGCGCCACTACGCCCGCATCGAACGGAACGACGACTACGAGGTGTACGTGATCTGCTGGATGGACGATCACGACACCGGCTTCCACGACCACGACGTCTCCGCAGGCGGCGTGCACGTGATCGAGGGCGGCATCTTCGAGGAGCGGCTCGGCTTTGGTACGGGGCACCTGGAGCGCCTCGTCGGCCCGGGCGAGACGATCGAGTTCGCGCCGTCGTACATCCACCGCTTCCGCCCGCAGGACGGCATCCCGACCGTGTCCGTCCACGTCTACTCGCCGCCCCTGCGCACGATGGGCGCGTACCACGCCGGCCCCGACGGCGCCCTGATCCGCACGCCGATCGACGGCGAGACCGAGCTCGTCAACCTCGACGCCTGAGGCGTCGGCACAGCTTCCCCTCCCCGCGCCGCCCTCCTGAACGACCCGGTGCGGAGGACGGGGAGCCGTGCCGTGGATGGCTCGCGCTGCGAGAATCCCCGCGTGCAGCCCGACCAGATCACCGCCGGCCTCCTTGAGGCCTCTCTTCCGCAGCCCGAGTGGACACACCGCGGCCACATCACCGCCGCCCACTTCCTGATCTCCACCCGCGGGCGGGATGCCGCGCTCGCCCTCTGCCGCGAGCGCATCCCGCTGCTCAACGCTGCACACGGTGTCGAGAACTCCGACACCGGCGGCTACCACGAAACCCTGACGGTCTTCTACGTGTCTGCGGTTGCGGATGCCGTCGCGCGCGGCTGCACGCTCGACGAGACGCTCGCCGAACTCGACCGCAACGCCGCGCTGCGCTGGTGGTCAGAGCCGGTGCTGATGTCGGTCGCCGCACGGCGCCGCTTCGTCCCCCCGGACGTCGCCGCCCCGCCGTTCGCCCTCACGGTCTGACACTGCTGCGTGCAGATGCGCGCGCACTTCGCTGCGCTCAGCGACAGTTCCGGGGGCAACGATCGCCAACGCGACACACCGCGTGCGCGCGGCGCGCGATGGCCTGGGACCGTGGTGTCCAAGCCACAAACTTTCGGGCCCCCATCAAGTTGGCCAGGATCGAAGCGGCCTCCCGGGCCGGCGTGATGAACAAGCCACATCTGTGCAGAAGCCGGCACACGCAACGGCGCCAATTTCGGGCCCCATTGCCGGACACGGTGGGCCCGGGCCCATCGTGTCCAAATCCCAGCGCCGCTGGACCTGCACCGACCACGCCGAGTAGCCGCCGGCCGCGGCCTACTTCCGCTTGCGCAGCTTCTGGATCTGGGGCCAGGTGCGCGTGTTGACGATGTCGGCCTTGGTGGCCCACCCGCGTCGCGCGGTGTCGACGCCGTAGCGGAGGACGTCGAGGCCGCCCGCGTTGTGCGCGTCGCTGGAGATGCAGAGCTTCACGCCCGCGTTGATCGCGGCGCGCGCGTGCTCGGGGCGCAGATCAAGGCGCTTGGGGTTGGCGTTGATCTCGAGGAAGGTGCCGGTGCGGGCACAGGCGGCGATCAGCGCTTCGACGTCGACGTCGTAGGGGGCGCGGCCGTCGAGCAGGCGGCCAGTCGGGTGGGCGATCACGTCGACGTGCGGATGCTCGATAGCGGCGACCATGCTCGCCGTCAGCTCCTCACGGTTCTGGCCGCGCACGCCGTGCGCCGACGCGACGACCCAGTCGAGCTGCGCCAGCACGTCGTCCGGCAGGTCGAGCACGCCGCCCGGCAGGATGTCGACCTCAATGCCCGTCAAGAGGTGGAAGCCCTGCTCACGCAGCGGCTTGGCCGCCGCGCGCACGCGCTCGGCGTTCTTCAGCGTCGCGTCGGGATCCAGCCCGATGCCCATGCCGACGGCCTTCGAGTGATCCGTGACCGCGTAGTACGAGAGGCCGCGCGCGATCGCCGCCGCCGCCATCTCCGTGGGCGTCCCCCGACCGTCGGAGGCGTCGGTGTGTCCGTGCAGGTCGCCCTTGATGTCCTTCAGCTGGACGAGCTTCGGGAGCGTGCCGTCAGCCGCCGCGGCCAGCTCGCCCTGGTTCTCGCGCAGCTCGGGCGGGATCCAGTCGAGGCCGAGCCGCCGGTAGACGTCGGCCTCCTGTGCGCACGGCTCGGGCTCGCCGCCGGCGATCGGCGCGAAGCCGTGCTCGGACAGGCTGAGCCCCTGATCGCGGGCGCGC
>CAJCBN010000103.1 GCA_903960645.1 uncultured Actinomycetes bacterium
ACGAAGGGGTCAGACCCTTTGGTCGCATGATTGCCTGAGCGCCTTCCTGTAGCCCGTGCGTGGGCTGTGGTCGATGCGACCAAAGGGTCTGACCCCTTCGTCGCATCCCGATCGCAGCGCTCTCACCGAACCCACCGAACCGACCGCGCTGGCTCGGAGACAGCACCGGCAGGCGAACAGGCGATGGCGGAGCGCGGCACCCATCGGCACGGCGGACACGACAAACCCCGGTTTGTGACGTCCGCCTGTGACGACCACCCGTAGGCCGCCCGCGCTATCGTGCCGGGGATGCCTACGCTACCCAGTGCTTTTCCGCCCCCGTATGACCCTGCGGCCGCTGTGGACGCACCGAACGCGCCGATCGACCTCCAGATCCCGACCGGGGTCTGCATCGTCGGCGGCGGCGCGGCCGGCCTGGCCTGCGCCGTCAAGCTCGGCCAGCTGCTCGCCGACGACCCGGAGTCGCTCGAGCGGCTCGGCGAGGTCCCGATCGTCGTGATCGAGAAGGGCAAGGCGATTGGCAGCCACTCGCTGTCCGGCGCGATGATGAACCCGCAGCCGCTGCGCGAGCTCTTCCCGGATCTCACTGACGACCAGCTGCCCACGTACGGCGCGGTCAACAAGGAGTCGGTCTACTTCCTCAGTTCCCGCAAGCGCGCGATCAAGTTGCCAACGCCGCCGGAATTCCAGAACCACGGCAACCACGCGATCTCGCTGGCGGCGCTCAACAAGTTCCTCGCCGAGCAGGCCGAGGCGCTCGGCGCGTACGTGCTGCCGGAGACCGACGCGCAGACCCTGCTGGTCGAGGGCGGCGCGGTGCGCGGCATCCGCACGGGCGTCAAGGGCCTCGACAAGGACGGCAGCGAGAAGGCCGGCGCAGCACCCGCAACCGAGGTGCACGCGCAGGTGACCGTGCTCGCCGAGGGGGCACAGGGCAAGCTGCGCGAGGCGGCACTGACGGCCTTCGACGTCAGCAGCCCGTTCCCGCAGGTCTACGCGCTCGGCGTCAAGGAGCTGTGGAAGGTCCCGCAGGGCCTCGACCGCATCATCCACACGCTCGGCTGGCCGCTGCGCGGCGCCGCGCGCTACCGCGAGTTCGGGGGCTCCTGGCTCTATCCGATGGGTCCCGAGCACATCTCGATGGGCATGGTCGTCGGCCTCGATTGGGCCGACTCGACGCTGAGCGTCCATGACCTGCTCCAGGAGCTCAAGCTCCACCCGCTCATCAAGAAGATCCTCGAGGGGGGCGAGCGCGTCGAGTGGGGCGCCAAGATCATCCCCGAGGGTGGCTACTACGCGATCCCCGACCAGCTCACGCTTCCTGGCGCCCTCTTCGTGGGCGACTCGGCCGGCTTCGTCAACGTGCCGCGCCTTAAGGGCGTGCACTACGCGATCCAGTCGGGCATCCTCGCCGCACAGGCGATTCACGCAGCGCTGAGGGCCGGCCACGACGTCACCCAGCCGGGTGCGCTGGCCGCCTACGACTCGGCGGTGCGCACGGGCAAGATCGGCAAGGACCTGTGGGAGGTACGCAACTCGCGCCAGCAGTTCCAGCGTGGTCTGATCGGTGGTGGCGCGGTCGCACCACTGATCACCCTCACCAAGGGGCGCTTCCCGTTCGGCGCGACGGCGTTCTCCGAAGATAGCCACCACGAGGTCGAGAACCTCAACAGCGTCTACACGGAGCCGGACGGCCAGTACACGTTCGACAAGCTGTCGAGCGTGTTCCTGTCGGGCAACAAGACCCGTGACGACCAGCCGAACCACCTGCGCATCCACCAGCCGCGCGTCCCCCGCGACCTCGCGGATGCCTGGGTCAACATGTGCCCGGCCAAGGTCTACGAGGTCGTCGAGGGCTCGGAGACCGGCGACGGCATGGTCCGCGTCCACATGGATCCGTCGAACTGCGTCCAGTGCGGCGCGATCACCGCCAAGGGTGGTCGTTTCACCCCGCCCGAGGGCGGCAGCGGCCCTGAATACCAAAAGATGTAACGAGGAGCGTTCCCCCTATGGATCTCTATGAGCACCAAGGCAAGGAGCTGTTCGCGAAGGCGGACATCCCCGTTGCCGCAGGCGTCGTGGCCTTCACCGTCGACGAGGCCCGCGCGGCTGCCGAGCAACTCGGTACCGCTGTGGTGGTCGTCAAGAGCCAGGTCCTGACCGGTGGTCGCGGCAAGGCTGGCGGCGTCAA
>CAJCBN010000104.1 GCA_903960645.1 uncultured Actinomycetes bacterium
CGGCGGCATCCGCCCGCGCTTCCCTAACGACGACCTGCCAGGTGACCTCGACGAGGCGATGGCGGCGATCCCCGCCAAGCTGGCCGAGGGCTACACCTCGATCTGCTTCAAGCCGTCCCAGTACACGGACGATCCGGCCGCGGTGCCAGACCTCTGCCGCCGCGTGGTCGCGGCAGTCGACGCCTGCGCCTGACGGGTCCGAGTGCGACGAAGGGGTCAGACCCTTTGGTCGCACTACCGCTCGAGCACCTGGCGACAGCTCATGGGTGGACAGCAGTCAATGCGACGAACGGGTCTGACCCCTTCGTCGCACACGCTCGTAGCCAGCACCCCTAGGCGGAGGGCTTGCCGCCGCGCAGGTCCTCGCGGAAGCCGTGCACCGGTCGGCCGAGGGCGCGCCACTGGAAGATCGAGATGGCGGGCAGCTTGTCGTCGTACTCGACGATGCGGGCGTTGCGGCCGATCTTCTGACACTGCGCCGCGATCTCGATCAGATCATCCTTGGTCGGCGCCACGAGCACGAGATGCGCGCCGGTCACGTACTCAAACACGGCGCTGCAGGCCGGACAGGGCCACGGATCCGTGCGAATCGCGTACCACTCGCCGTCGGAGGTGTCGATGCCCTCAAAGGACTCGATCTCCTCATCGGTCCAGATCGACCGGTCCGTGTCGACGTCCGACGGGGTGATCGTCTCGAGGCGGGGGTCCATGCGCGGCAGCGTACCCGCTACGCGGGGACCTTGGCGGCCTTCGTCGCCTTGCCTGCGGCGAGCAGGGGGATCAGGAACCGGCCCGTGTGCGAGGCCGCCACCTTCGCGACCTGCTCGGGCGTCCCCACGGCGAGCACCTCGCCACCGGCGTCGCCGCCCTCGGGGCCGAGGTCGATCAGCCAGTCGGACTGCTTGATGACGTCGAGGTTGTGCTCGATCACGAGCACCGTGTTGCCGGTGTCCACGAGGCGCTGCAGGACGTGCAGCAGCTTCTCCACGTCGGCCATGTGCAGGCCCGTTGTCGGCTCGTCCAGCACGTAGAGCGTGCGCCCGGTGGCCACCTTGGCGAGCTCGGTGGCCAGCTTGACGCGCTGCGCCTCACCGCCGGACAGCGTGGTCGCCGGCTGGCCGAGCCGCACGTAGTCGAGGCCGACGTCGTGGAGCGTCTGCAGGCGCCGCCGCAGCTTCGGAATCTTGGAGAAGAACGTCAGCGCCTCCTCGATCGGCATCTCGAGCACGTCCGCGATGGACTTGCCCTTGAAGCGGACCTCGAGCGTCTCCTTGTTGTAGCGCCGCCCGCCGCAGATCTCGCAGGGCACGTAAATGTCGGGGAGGAAGTGCATCTCGATCTTCAACGTGCCGTCGCCGCGACAGGCCTCGCAGCGCCCGCCCTTGACGTTGAAGGAGAAGCGTCCCTGCTTGTAGCCGCGGGTCTTGGCGTCGGGCGTGTCGGCGTAGAGCTGCCGGATGTGGTCGAACACGCCGGTGTAGGTGGCGGGGTTCGAGCGCGGCGTGCGGCCGATCGGCGACTGGTCGATCGCGATCACCTTGTCGAAGTGCTCGATGCCCTCAATCGAGCCATGGGCCCCGGCGCGGACGCGCGACTTCAGCAGCGCACCCTGCATGGAGCGCAGCACCACGTCGTTGACGAGCGTGGACTTGCCCGACCCGCTGACGCCGGTGACGGTGACAAAGCGGCCGACCGGAATCTCCGCATCGATGTCCTTGAGGTTGTGCTCGCGGGCGCCGCGCACGACCAGAAACTCGTCGGCCGGAGGGCGACGCTCGGGCACGGCGATCGCGCGCCGCCCGCTGAGGAACTGCCCCGTCACGGAGTCCTTGGACTTCATCACGACCTTCGGGGTACCGGCGGCGACCACGCGTCCGCCGTGCTCCCCCGCCCCCGGGCCCATGTCGACGAGCCAGTCGGACTCCCGCATCGTGTCCTCATCGTGCTCGACGACGATGACGGTGTTGCCGAGGTCGCGGAGGCGCGTGAGCGTCCCCAGCAGTCGATGATTATCGCGCTGGTGGAGACCGATCGACGGCTCGTCGAGGATGTACAGCACGCCGACCAGGCTGGACCCGATCTGGGTGGCAAGGCGGATGCGCTGGGCCTCGCCGCCCGACAGGGTGGACGCGCCCCGGTTGAGCGACAGGTACCCCACGCCGACATCGTTGAGGAAGCTCAGGCGCTCGACGATCTCGCGCAGGATCCGGTCGGCGATCAGCGTCTCGTTGGGCGACAAGTCAAGCGACTGGGACCACTTGATGGCCGCCTCGACGGATTGGTCCGTGGTCTGGTGGATGGAGAGGCCGCCGACCGTGACGGCGAGGCTCTCCGGCTTGAGGCGAGCGCCGTGGCAGTCGGGGCACGGCCGCAGCGCCATCCACTCCTCGATGCGCTCCTTCTGGGGCTCCGACTCCGTCTCGTCGTAGCGACGCTTGAGGCTGGCGAGCAGACCCTCCCAGGCCACGCTGTACGCGCGCTTGCGGCCGAAGCGGTTCTTGTAGGTCACCATGATCCGCTCGCCGTCGGTGCCCTGCAGGAACAGATCCTGCTGGGTCTCGGTCAGCTCGCCCCACGGCACGTCGAGCGGGACGTCGAAGCGCTCCGCGATCGCCAGGACGAGCGACTCGAAGAAGTTGGTGCCGGCCACGTTCCACGGCTGCAGCGCACCGCCTTCGATCGTCACAGCCGGGTCGGGCTGCACCAGCTCAGGATCGAGCTCCGGCAGCGAGCCGAGACCGTGGCAGTGGGCGCACGCGCCGTGTGGGCTGTTGAAGGAGAACACCCGCGGCGCGAGCTCGGCGAGCGACACGCCGTGATCGGGGCAGGCGAAGCGCTCGGAGAACGTCAGCGTCTCGCCGTCGACCACCGCGATGTCGAGCAACCCGTCGGCGAGCTGGAGCGCGGTCTCGACGGAGTCGGTCAGACGCCGGCGCAGATCGTCCTTGAGCACAAGCCGGTCCACGACGACGGCGAGGTCGTGCTTGAACTTCTTGTCGAGCACGATCTCATCCTCGAGCAGCAGCGTCTCGCCATCGATCTTGACGCGGGTGAAGCCCTCGCCACGCAGCCGCTCGAGCACATCCTTGAACTCGCCCTTGCGTCCGCGCACGATCGGCGCGTCGACGGTGAACTTCGTCCCCTCGGGCAGACGCAGCACCTGATCGACGATCTGCTCGGCGCTCTGGCCGGTGATCGCCCGGCCACACTCGGGGCAATGGGGATGCCCGATGCGCGCGTAGAGCAGCCGGAGGTAGTCGTAGATCTCGGTGACGGTGCCCACCGTCGAGCGCGGGTTGCGCGACGTGGTCTTCTGGTCGATCGAGATGGCAGGAGACAGCCCATCGATGCCGTCGACGTCGGGTTTCTCCATCTGGCCGAGGAACTGGCGCGCGTAGGCGCTCAGCGATTCGACGTAGCGGCGCTGCCCCTCGGCGTAGAGCGTGTCGAAGGCCAGGCTGGACTTGCCGGAGCCAGACAGGCCCGTGATGCAGATGAGCTTGTTGCGCGGCAGGACGACCGTGATGTCCTTGAGGTTGTGCTCGCGGGCGCCGCGAATCGTGATCGATTGCTCGATGGCCATCCGACCAGCCTAATCGCAGACCCGGCGCCGGCTGGCCGGGTACGGGCTACGGGCCGAGGCGGAAGGGCGGGTACCGATCGGTCGTCAGGAGGAAGGCGTAGCAGGTGACGCGCGTCGACCAACGGAGCGTGCCGACCGCATAGTCGAAGAGTCCTCGTGGGTAGCGGCCGGTGAAGAGGATCGCGATCCACGCGATCAGGATGGTCACGACCAGGCCGAGGCCGAGGAAGAAGAGCACCACGTAGTGCGGGAAGGCGAGCAGCCACTTGACGAGCGGCAGTCCGCGCGAGAGCTCGGTCTTGGCGTCGGGGTACGGGACCCGCAGGTTCAGCGCCTGACGATCCTCAGTCGACGGGTACTCGTCGCGCATGAGGTAGAGGTAGATCGCCACGCGGTTGGTGAAGGCCAGCAGGTTGACGTTGAAGTCGAACCACCAACGCGGGTAGCGATGGCGAAAGAGGAGGAGCAGCAGGGTTGGCAGGAACAGGAAGCCACCGACGGCGGTCGCCGTCTGGGCGCCCGACCCGTCCGTCGAGAACGACGACGCGGACTGCACGAACAACTCGAGCAGGATCAACACCGGGATGGCGAGCAGCAGCCGGAAGAAGGTGGTGACGCGGTTCAGCGGACGTTCCGGATACTCCACGTCAAGCTGAACGGGATACGGATCGGCCGGTGCCGGAGGGCCGATGGTCTCTGGACTGCTCATAGACGGAGGGTACGCGCCCCATCGGGCGGCTAGGCTGCGGAGGTTCCACACAGGAGGAAGCAATGCCGCAGGAGAAGCTGCACCCGGAGGGCGCACCGCCGCCGTCCGCCCCGTACACCCCGGCCATCAAGGTCGGCGACACGCTCTGGACGTCTGGTCAGGCGCCGTTCAACGATCGCAACGAGGTCGAGGGCGCCGACGTCGCCGCCCAGACCGAGGTGGTGTTCGACAACCTCGAGCGCGTCCTCGCCGCCGGCGGTGCGACCCTGGCCGACGTGGTCAAGATCACCGCACACCTGCAGGACCTGGCCGGTGACTTCGCCGCCTACAACGAGGTCTACGCGCGACGTTTCGGCACGCATCGTCCGTGTCGCACGACGGTTGGCAGCACGCTCGGCGGGTTCCTCGTCGAGATCGACGCCGTTGCCGTGGTCGGCTCGGCGACGTAGCCGAGCGCTGGTGTCGATGTGGTGGCGGCCGCCGGTCCCGGGGCCGCCACCGCATAGACTCCCCAGCATGAAGCGAACGACACTCCCCCTCCTGCTCCTGCTCTGCACCGCCGCGCTTGCCCTCGTTGGCTGTGGCGGCGGCGACACCGCCTCCAGCGCTGAGAGCGCCATGTCCAGCGCCGAGAGCGTTGCCGAGAGCGTGATCGGCGGCGGCGCCGCCGTCTGCGATCAGGCCACCCTCGACGCCTGGGTTGCCGCCTACGGCGAGCAGGCCGAGATCGGCGGGGCGACGCTGCCGCAGGCCGAGTTCGCGTGCGCCGACGGCTGGGCCGTGATCTTCCCGACGGTCGGCACGAGCAACGCCGACGATTCGTACACGGAGACGATCGTGCTGCAGGCTGAGGGACCGATCTGGGCCCTGATGGACCGCGCGAAGGTGTGCGGCGCCTCTGAGGCCGAGTCCGAGGTTCCGGCCACGCTCTACCAGGACGCCTGCCAGACCAACTAGCCTCCGCGCGTCGGCTCCCGGGTTCGCCCCGGGAGTCGGCGTCAGAGGGCCTGCAGCTCCCGCTGGATGCCCTTGATCTCGTCGCGCAGCCGAGCCGCCTCCTCGAAGCGCAGCTCGTCGGCAGCCAGGAACATCGCCTCCTCGAGCTCGACGGAGAGTCGCGTGAGTTCCTTGCGACCGAGCCCCTCCGGCACGTTCCGGCGTCCGCGCCGGGAGGACGGCACGTTCGGGCTCTCCAGCGACAGGAACTCCGCGATGTCGGAGACGCCCTTGATGATCGTCTCCGGCGTAATACCTTGCTCCTCGTTGTGGCGGAGCTGGATCTCGCGGCGGCGCTGGGTCTCACGGACCGCACCCTTGATGGACTCGGTCTCCTTGTCGCCGTACATGATCACGCGCCCGTTGACGTTGCGCGCGGCCCGGCCGATCGTCTGGATCAACGCGGTCTGTCCGCGCAGGAAGCCCTCCTTGTCGGCGTCGAGAATGGCCACCAGCGACACCTCGGGGAGGTCAAGGCCCTCGCGCAGCAGGTTGACGCCGACCAGGACGTCGTACTCGCCGAGCCGCAGATCCCGGATGATCTGGATGCGCTCGAGCGTGTCGATCTCGGAGTGCAGGTAGCGCGTCCGTACACCGTGCTCGATCAGGTAGTTGGAGAGGTCCTCCGCCATCTTCTTGGTCAGCGTCGTCACGAGGACGCGCTCGCCAGCCTGCTCGCGCAGGCGAATCTCACGGAGCAGGTCGTCGATCTGCCCCTCCGTCGGGCGGAGGTCGATCAGCGGGTCGATCAGACCGGTCGGCCGGATGATCTGCTCGACGACGCGTCCGCCCTCGCGCTGCTCGAACGCGCCCGGAGTAGCGGAGACGAGGATCGCCTGCCCGATCTTCTCGCGGAACTCGTGAAATTGGAGCGGCCGGTTGTCGAGCGCTGAGGGCAGCCGGAAGCCATGCTCAATGAGCTGGTTCTTGCGCGAGCGATCGCCCTCGTACATCCCGCCGATCTGCGGGATCGTCTGGTGCGACTCGTCGATGAACAGCAGGAAATCGCCGGGGAAGTAGTCCATCAGCGTGAACGGCGCCGAGCCCGGCGGGCGTCCCTCGAAGATGCGCGAGTAGTTCTCGACGCCATTGCAGTAGCCGAGCTCGCGGAGCATCTCGAGGTCGTACTCCGTGCGCTGGCGAATGCGATGTGCCTCGAGCAGCTTGCCGTCCTGCTCGAAACGGCTGGCGCAGTCCTCCATCTCGCGCATGATCTCCTGCGTCGCGCGCTCGACGGTGACCGGGTCGGTCACGTAGTGCGTGGCCGGAAAGATCAC
>CAJCBN010000105.1 GCA_903960645.1 uncultured Actinomycetes bacterium
GCCGGCCAGGCTGCGGACCAGGTCGCGCCCGTTCTCGAGCGCGCTGGCGACGCGTCGCTGCTGGGCGTCGTGCGAGGCGCCGGCGAGGCGCCAGGCCCACGCGGTGACGTAGTGGTCGGAGGCCTCGCCGAAGCCATCGCCGAGGGCGAGCAGCAGCGTGCGTGCACCCTGCTGGCGGTCCTGCCGCCACGTCGGCGCGCGCTCGACGAGGCGCACGGCCTGCTCGAAGAGATTGGTGCCCGGCCCGCTCTGGGCAAGATCGCGGAGCGCCTCGAGGCGCAGCTGGCGGTGCCGGTTCTCGGCGGCGCACTTGGCGAAGAAGACCATGCGCGCATCGCGGGGGACGGCGACGAGCACGCGGGCGAGCTTCTCCAGATCCTTCGGCTGGGCGCGCTCGGCGGCGTGGGCCGCCCACAGCTCCTGCTCGTCGAGCGGGAGGCGGTCAACCGCGACCGTCTTCCAGTTGTCGCGGATGACCTGCGCGCGGCGCTCGGGATCCGGCGTGACCGGCACGACCCAGGGCGCCTCACGCACGAGCGCCTTCGGTAGACGACGCCAGCGTCGGCGCACGCGTGCCGGCCGCGGCATGACGAGCGCGCCCGGCTGGAAGGTGTCAACGTCGAGGAGCGAGTGCAGCGTGATCGTACGGTCCGTGTGCGGCGCGGCGGCCTCGGCGAAATCGACGACGACACCGGCCTCCTTGCGTCGGTGGAGGCGCATGACGCGGCCGACGCGCTGCTGATAGACACGGCGACTCGCCGTCGGCGCAAGGTGCATGCAGACCGTGGCGCGCGGCGCGTTCCAGCCCTCGGCCAGCAGCTGCGCGTTGACGAGGACGTTGACCTCACCGCGCTCGTAGGCGGCGAGCGTCTCGGCCAGCTCGCGCGGCGGCGTCCGGCCGGAGACGGCGGCGGCCTTCAGCCCGATCGCTCGCATGGCGGCGGCCACGCGTCCGGCGTGGTCGACGCCGGCTGCGTAGACGATGCCCGGGCGCTGGCCGAACATATCGAGGTAGTACATGGCGGCGGCCATGTTGACGGCATCGTGGTCGAGCGCGTCAGCGAGCTCCTGCTGGTCGAAATCGCCGCCAACGAGGCGCACACGCTTGAGCGAGGCGCCGGGCGGCACGCGCACCGCGCGCAACGGAGCCACGACGCCACTGAGCACGGCCTCGCCGAGCGGGAAGTCTGCGATCTCCGCGGGGAAGACATCGCCGACGTGCTTCTGCAGCAGCTCGTCCGTGGCGGTCATGCCGATGTACGTCGGCGTGTCGAGGCGGCGGATGGCGGCGGACGTGCGATCGCCGAGCGCGGTGTGGGCCTCGTCGCAGAGGATCACGCCGTAGGTTTCGCGGCTGAGGCGATCGGCGTTCTTGATGAACCACGCGTAGGTCTCGATCGTGATCGGCGGCACGACGGGCGGGCGCGCGACGCCGAGCACGGGCTCCTTGAGGCGGTGGCCGTAGCCCTGTTCCTTGAGATCGCGCGTGAACTGGTCGACGAGCAGCCGACGGTGCGTGAGGATCAGCACGCCCGTGATCTTCGCGGCGTCGACGAAGGCGGCGGCGGCCACGGTCTTGCCGGAGGCCGTCGGGTGCTTGAAGCGGTAGCGGCGAATGGCCCCCGGGTCAGCGGTCTCGTGCTCGCCCGTGGCCTCGTCCTCGTCGTCATCCTCGTCGACGTCGCCGTCCTCGTCCTCGTCGACGCCGGCCAGCACCACGCGCGCCACGGGCTCCTCGTCGATGAGCGGCGGCAGCGCAACGGCCTCGTCCTCGTCGTCGTCCTCGAAGACGAGCTCTTCCTCTTCGGCCTCGTCGCCGCCCGTGTCGCCGACGACGGCCTGCGACTCGTCGGCCAGGCGCGGCGCCTCGTCGTCGAGGTCGAGCTCGGCGGCCTCGTCGGCCTCTTGGCGCTCGTAGTCGCCGATCACGGCGGCGAGCATGCCGGCGAGCGCATCGACCTGGTGCGCTCGCAGCGGCAGGCCGGAGGCCAGATGCGGCTCGTCCGCACCGAGCATGCGCTCAAGGCCGAGGCCCAGCGCGTAGCGGCGGCGGTATTCGGGCGACGGGCTCTTCAGGCCCTGCGCCATCTCCTCGACGGCCTCAAGGTAGGCCCCTGCCCAGATCGAGCCGCGGCGCAGCTCGACGGGCTCGCCCTCGGCCACGATGCGCTCGCCGATCCAGCGCTGCACGTCGTCGAGCGACGGGGATCCCGTCGTGTCCACGAACTCTGCGCTGCTGGCCGCATCACCGGCTTCGAGCATCCAAGCCTCCAACCGCCCTCCAGCGCGGGCACGACCGAAGGTCGGCTGCTGGATCGCGGATCCTCGATGCCCGACGGCACCGAACTGCGCGTAGCGTAGCGCAGACACCCGCGATACAGCACCACCGCAGGCCGCTCGCAGTGCTCGGGATCACGCCGACTGCTACCCTCAGAGGATGCGATTCGCCTTCCACGGAGAGGTCTCCGACACGCTCTCGTCCTTCGCCGACCGGCTCAGCGCCGCGCTCACGGCCCGCGGGTACGAGAAGACGGACGACCTCGCCACGGCGAACCTCGTCTGCAACTTCGTCAACCGCGACAACGTGCGCCCGTACCGCCGCGAGAACAAGACGACGTTCTGCGCCGCGATCTACGAGGGCGCCGCGCCGCCGGCCGACTTCAAGGAGGCGATCAGCGACTACTACCCCGTCCTGGTCCGCGCCCTCTCGAACGTCTCCGTCCGCATCGTCCCCGGCACCGAGGCACGCTTCGGCACCATGGAGCAGGGCAACTACGCGATCAGCGACGACGGCACGGACGCCTTCTACGCAAACGTCGCGGAGCGTCTCGCCCCGCTCGCCGAGAGCCATCTGGTGATCGACAACGTCTGGAACCCCGATCTCGAGCCCGAGCTGTGGGACGGCGACGAGGTGACCGCGAACCTGACCGCCGCCGGCCAGCGCCTCGACGCGCTCGACCTGCTGCCCGCGCCGTTCCCGATTCAGGACTACCTCGAGAAGCGCGACCTCGAGCACGTCATGCGCCTGTACTCGATCGGTGGCCTGTCCTACGGCAACCTGTCGGCCCGCAAGGACGCTGACCGCTTCTGGATGAGCGCCTCGGGCGTCGACAAGTCGAACCTGCAGGAGATCGGCCGCGACATGTTGCTGGTCACCGACTACGACGCCGCCAAGCAGGCGATGGTGATGTCGGTGCCGCCGGGCATCGAGCCGCGCCGCGTCTCGGTCGACGCGATCGAGCACTTCAAGATCTACCGTGAGCACCCGAGCGTCGGCGCGATCATCCACGTGCACGCGTGGGTCGAGGGCGTCGACGCCACCGAGATCAACTACCCCTGTGGCACGGCCGAGCTGGCCGACGCCGTCGCCGATCTGGTCCGCGTCCAGCCCGACCCGACGCACGCCATCATCGGCCTCAAGAACCACGGCCTGACGATCACGGGCGAGACGCTCGAGGAGATCTTCGACCGGGTCGAGCCGCACATCCTGCGGCAGATCCCGATGTCCTAGGGCCCGGCGGTGCGACGGCTCCTACCGCTCGGCATCCTGACGGCGCTCGCCGTCATGGTTGTGCCCGGCGCCTCGGCGAGCGTGACGATCGGGAGCACCTACCAGCCAACAACCGTGCAGGTGCTCCAAGGCGGAGGCTTCGTCACGGTCCGTTTCGTTACCGCTGAGAGCACCACGCCGAAGTGGTGGACGGCGAAGGCACCTGATCTCCGTAACGGCGTCTACAGCAGCCCCAGGTCGACCAGCGTGCGGGGGAGACTCTATCCCTGCCACGGTGCAACGATCACCTCGGCTCTCACCACCCCTGCGCCGCCTGGGATTCCCGCGGCGGCGATCGACTACTCGCACAGCGTGACCACGCGCTCGTGCCCCTTGCCCAACGGCTGGACCGTGTACGTGCAGACATGGGTGCAGCAGGCCCCGGACTTCGGCACGCAGCTCGAGACCGTGCCGTGGAATGTCAACGTCTCCGCCGTCCGCACCAATGAACCAGGCGTGAGTGCCCAATCTCCAAATCCGGCCGGCACACCGGCTATGCAGTTCGGGACCTATGCCCTGCCGACGATCGGCGACGTCACCTTCAACGGCTGGCCGATCCTTCAGGCCGAGCCACGTTGGTCGAAGTTCAGCCCCGGTGGCTATCAGGGGTATCTGCAGGGACGCCACTTCGAGTACCTGTTCGGGTCCTTCACCTACGCGGGCGTCGGCGTGTGGGGACCGGGCGACCGCGGCGGCAACCCCACCAACCAGTTCGGCCGCAACGTGTACATCGACACCTGGTACGCGGACTACGGTCCGGGCTGGCGGCGCGTCGTCGGCGTGCTCACCCAGAAGCCGAACGGGACGTACTGCTACGAGTTCTCGCCGAAGGGCGGTTCGAACGGCA
>CAJCBN010000106.1 GCA_903960645.1 uncultured Actinomycetes bacterium
GCGCGTGCCCGTCTCGGGATCGACGGTGGTGACGGCGCAGCGGATGCACTCCTCCACGATGCGCACCACGGCGTCCCCAACGCGGACGTCTCGCCCCACCCAGGCGTCCTCCTCGAACGGCGCGCCACCGACGGTCTGGATCATCATCCGGAACCGCCGCGGGTCGATCGGGCCGAGACCGAGGGCATCGATTGACGGCGTGCCGATCAACGACGCCGCGAAGCCCGACCAGCCACCCCGGCCGTCGGCGGCGCGGGCCAGTCGCACCGGTTCGCCTGCCCAGCCGGACAGCGCGTCCCGCCACGGCCCGGGCACGAGCGTCGCCTCGATCGTGGACTTCATGTCGAAGCCGGCCGTGAAGCGCTCGCCGAGCGGCGTCTCGCCGACCACCGTCGTGCCGTCGGGCAGGGCAATCGAGAGGATCCCGTCGTCGAAGACGGCCGTGGCCTGGCAGAGCGGCAGCCGCCGCGCCTGGTTGAGCGACTGGTTCGCATCGTCGACGAGGAAGAAGATGCGGTCGCCGACCACGCCGTTCGGACCAAGCTCGAGCACCTCGACATCCGTCATCCGCAGGCTCTTGACCGGCGTGTGCAAGAGTCTGGCGACGGTCGTCATGGCGGGAGTGTGACAGGCCGCGGCGGACGGTTCACGGCGCTCGGCGCCGAGCGCGGCTAGCGCTCGCAGACCACGCCGTCGCCGTCGCCATCCCGGTACCACTCGTACTCGGGATCAACGCCTTGGGTATAGGGCCCGAGCCCGGCGGCGATCGCGTGGCTGCAGTACGGGTGGCGCGCGTCGAGCGTGCCCCCGGTGGTCGTCGCTCCCGCCGCAGCGTCGTTGGCCGCCACCGGGGCCCCCAGCGCAATCGCCGCGCGGGGCGGCTTGACGACCCGCCCGGCGGTCCCGCAGCCGACGAGACCGAGCCGGAGTGCCGCGCGCTCGGTGGCATCGATCGCCAGCCGCCAACGCCACTTGACGGCGATCCAGCTCGCCACGTACGTGCAGCGGTAGCCGCTGAACGCCGGGAGCCACTCGGCCGGGTCGTGGTCGCTCTTCTGCCGGTTGGTCGAGGCGGTGACGGCGATCAGCGACGGGGCGTAGTCGAGGTCGTTGGCGAAGCGCTCGCGCGTGGCCGCGCTCCAGCGCCACGCCCCCGATTGCCACGCCTCGCTGAGCGGCACAAAGTGGTCGACGTCGAGCGCGCCCGCGTCGGTGATGAACAGGCTGTCGTAGGCCGACCACCAGCGTCCGCCCACGAGCTGGCAGCCGGCGAGCAGCGTCGGCTGGACGCGCGCCTCGCCGAGCAGCACCTCTCGCCGCGTATCGCAGCCGTCGCCGTCGGCATCGCTCCAGTGGCGGAAGAGCTCACGTGAGTAGCCGGTGAGCTTGGGTGCCGACACCGTCAGCTGCGGTAGCAGGGCGCTCGCCTTGACCGTTGCTGCGCCCGCCGTGGATGCCCCGAGGGCGAGCAGCGCCGCGGCGAGCAGCACCAGGCGCAGCGCCCCGCGCGTCATCCGCGCGCTTCCATGCGAGTGGCGTGCGTCACCCCCACATGGAACCACGTCCGAGAGCGGACGTGGTGCGGCAGGGGCTCAGGCCGGGATCGAGGCGGTCAGACGCGCGCCGCCACCAGCACGGTCCACCAGCGCCCAGTCACCGCCGAAGGTGCCGATCCACGCATCGATGATCGCGGTACCCGTGCCGGGCATCGACTCCGCCGACGGACCGACGCCGTCATCGTCGACGGTCACGGCAAGGCGGCCGCCCACCTGCTCCACGGCGACGGCGACGTGCGTCGCGCGGCCGTGCAGCGCGGCGTTCAGCAGGGCCTGCTCGACGATGCGGTAGACGGCCGGCGCACGCTCATCCGCGTCGAGCCCCTCGGCCACGCGGATCGTGACGTCGATCGACCCCGCATACGAGCCGGCGAGGTCGTCGAGCGCGGTGACGAGGCCGACGGCCTCGAGCGGCGGCGCGATCCGCCGGCCAACCGAGCGGATACCGGCGCCCCGTAGCTCCTCGAGGTCGGCGACGACCGCCCGCAGGCCCTCGGCCTCCGCCGGCGCAACGCTCTCGGCGATCGCGCTGAGGCGCAGGTTGGCACGCAGCAGGACGCCCTGCACCTCGTCGTGCAGCGCGGTCGCCACTTCGTTGCGCACCCGCTCATCGGCCTCGACGATCAGCGTGCGCTGA
>CAJCBN010000107.1 GCA_903960645.1 uncultured Actinomycetes bacterium
ACCGGTGGCGACGACGAAGAGGCCGTGGCTGGTCTTGTTCGCCGGCCGGACGGCGAAGGCGACCTTGATCCGTCGCGCGTCGGTCGGATCGAAATGGTTGAGCGGCACGCTGAGCTTGACGCAGGTGAACTCGCTGGAGGCGGTGCAGGCCGTGCCACCGAGGGCCTCGAGCGTGCTGGTCGTGCTCGCGCGTGCCACCGTTGGCGCCAACGCGGCTAGAAGCAGTGCGGCGACCAGCAGCAGGGGGCGGCGCATTTTCATCGGCAAGAGCCTACAGCGCCTCAGATGCCGTTGGTTAACAGAGGGGCCAGACCCCTCTGTCTACTCGCAGTGGCTCGGTACGCAGCTGCGCTAGCGCTCAGACAGGGCTGGGCCCGCCGATTATCCGCCGAGTGTCACGTCCAGTTGCTCACCGTCGTGGACGAAGCGGATCGGTCCCTGCCAGCGTCCCGCGATCGTGCCGGAGATCGTGAAGCGACCGCTGGTGGCGATCGTGTAGCCGTTTTTCGCTTCGCTGCCCGTGCCGGTGATGCTCACGCCACGGGTGAAGCTGCAACCGCGATAGGTGATCGCGGTACCGGCAGCGGTGGCGCGGAATCGCATGGTGCCCGCCACGGGGCAGGCGGTCGCCCGTGCCTCCTGACCGTTCCAGTACCAGTACTCGGGTACACGGCGAAACTGCTCTTGGAACGAGACCAGTGCGTCTTCCAGCGAGGGGAAGGAGCGCGCGCGGGCGGGCGGTAGCGGTAGGTAGTCGCTCACGACAGAACCGGGGCAGACGGTCGTGCGGCGCACCGGGCGCTTCCCGGTCTCGAGGAAGTTGAGGATCAGGTTGTCGAGGCACGCGATGCCGCGGCCGGACACGACGTGTGCACCACCCTGGGCGGTGATCAGGTACCCATCATCGAGGCGCGAGTACACTGCGCGGCCCTGCGAAGCGGGCGTGGCTGGGTCGGCGGTGGCGACAATCACGAAGGTTGGGATGCCGGGATTCGTGAGGGCCGTTGGGCGTGTGCTTGGCGGCTGCTCGCCGGGCCACCAGATGCAGTGGTAACCGGCGGTGGACAGACCGCCGCCGATGCGCGGTAACTGCGCAGCCAGGCGTTCGTAACTGGCGACGAACGCATCACTGCGCTGCTGCTGCGTGCCGTCGTAGTAGTGGTAATCGCGGCAGCTAACGCCGTGATTCATCGCGTTGGAATAGCTCGGGTCGATGATCGGCTTGAGCGTCTGTGGGTTCAGCCCTGCTTCCAGATACGCCAGACGTAGCAGTGGCACGAGATCGTCGTGGGCTGCGGCCGTCAGCGCTCGGGTCAGCATCATGCGACCGTACGTGCCATAGAGCTCCATGGAGACTGCCCACTCGAAGTGGTTCGATGTCAGCTCGCGGTCTACCCGCGTGCCGTCGGCAAGCGGGAACCGCACGGGGATCGGTGCCTGCTCGAGGCGCGCGTCGAGCTTGTCGAAGACGGCACCGAGGTTGCCGTTGGCATCCTTCTTGCACTGCGGTCGGTTGTCACAGATTGCGAGGGTTGTGTTGAGGACGCTCTCGAATTGCCGCCCCTGGCTGGCCGAGAATTGCGGTCCGGTCAGCGTCAGGTCGATGACGCCGTCGAGGATCACGCCCTTGAGTCCCTCCGGGTGTGCAGCCGCATAGGTCTGCGCGTAATCGGTGCCGTAGGACTCGCCAAAGATGCGGATGTCGGGGGCGCCAAGTGCCGTGCGGAAGTCGGCGAGGTCCTCAACTGCCTGGGTCGTGCCGACGTACGGCAGGAGCCTGGTGGACGTCAATTCGGCGGTGCAGGCGTTGACGAAGCTGATGGCCGCCGGCTGCGGTTCCTCCTGCGGATACCAGAACGAAGCGGCATACGCTTTGGGACACGTGAGACCGCCACTGCGTCCGATCCCGCGCTGGTCGAAGAAGACGATGTCGTAGCGGTCAAGCATCTTCTGGGAGTACCTCGAGAGGTAGCTGTCGGCACTGAGGATGCCGCTGGTACCCGGGCCACCGGTGGCGACGACGAAGAGGCCGTGGCTGGTCTTGTTCGCCGGCCGGACGGCGAAGGCGACCTTGATCCTGCGCGCGTCGGTCGGATCGAAATGGTTGAGCGGCACGCTGAGCTTGACGCAGGTGAACTCGCTGTCGGCGGTGCAGGCCGTGCCACCGAGGGCCTCGAGCGTGCTGGTCGTGCTCGCGCGTGCCACCGTTGGCGCCAACGCGGCCATCAGGAGTGCGGCGACCAGCAGCAGGGGGCGGCGCTTTTTCATCTGTAAGAGCCTACAGCGCCTCAGATGCCGTTGGTTAACAGCGGGGCCAGACCCCTCTGTTAACTCCACAGAGGGGTCTGGCCCCTCTGTGAACCAACGGTGCCGATTCGGCCTCACCCGCTGATCGACCTGCCGTAGGGCCCGACGAGTCGCCCCGGGCAGGCCGTCGTGCTCGCGGCCGGCAGTCGGTGGTGGAGCAGCAGTTGCTCCACGGGTGCGTAGGAGCACGGCGCGTCTGGCCAGAGGGTCACGTGGCCGCTGCCGGTCGTGCGGATCAGGTGGCCCTCGGCGAGGGCGCGGAAGACCGCCTCGCCCTGCGTGTGCGGGGTGATCGGATCGCCCGTGGCGGTCAGGACGATCGTGGGGATGCCCGCGGCGACGAGCGGCGCGGGCGGTTCGGCGAGCGCCGGCGGGTCGGGCCACCAGGCGCAGGGGAGATCGTTTTCGAACACGAATCGGCCCATGCGCGGCAGCTGGCGGTTGATCAGGTCACCCGCGGCGGTCCACTGCGCAGCACGCTCGTCCGAGGTGCCGGGGTAGGACCTCGAGTCCGCGCACTGCACCCCGAAGTAGGAGGCGTACGAAAGGCCGGTGTTGAGCAGCTGCCACGTCGCCGGGTCGACGCCCGCTGCGATCCACGCGCCCTCGACGAGGCGGGAGTAGTCGCCGTGCGCGACGCGTGCGAGGTCGCGGAGGATATCGGCGCGTCCGCCGGTCGAGTAGAGCGACGAGGCGATGTACGTCTGCAGCAGCGACCGGGTCAGCAGGCCCGTGCCGCCCGCGACGCGGATGGGACCGCGGGCGAGCCGGGCGTCCAACTGGTCGTAGACGGTGCGGGCGCCCTGTGGCATGTCGCGCTGGCAGGCGGGGCGGCGGCCGCAGACCGCGAGGGTTTCGTCGAGCACGCTCTCGAAGCTGCGGGCCGCGCTCGCCCAGAAGGCCGGTGCGCTGAGTGACGTGTCGACGACGCCATCGAGGATCAGGCCGCGGAGGCCCTCCGGATGGCGGCGGGCGTAGGCGGCCGCCAGTTGGGTGCCGTAGGAGGTGCCGTAGAGGGTCATGGGCGGTGAGCCGAGCCGCTGACGGATGCGCTCCAGATCCTCCGCGGCCTGGTCCGTGCCGAGGTGCGGCAGCAGCGTCGGCGCGTCCAGCTCGGCGACGCAGCGGCGGGCGAAGCGCCGCCCGCTGGCGATGCGGTCGAACGTCGCGGCGCCCTCGGCGCGCCGGGCGCCGAGCACGGCCCGCGGGCAGTAGATGCCATCGCTCTCACCCATGCCGCGCTGGTCGAAGTAGACGATGTCGTAGTGGGTGACGATCGCATCTGACCACATCGTGAGCAGGCTGTCAGCGTCGGTGAGTCCGGAGGCGCCGGGTCCGCCGACGGCGGTCACCAGCAGCCCCTTGGAGGGGACGGCGGAGGCGGGGTGGACGCCGACGATCACGTCGAGGGTCGCTGGATCCGCGGGATCGAAGTGGTCCAGCGGGACCGTCACCGCGAGGCAGCGGAAGGTGCTCGCGGCGTTCGGGCACGGGCCGGCGCCGAGGGCGCGGAGCTGCGCGGGGGTGAGTGCGCTTGCACCTCCCGGCAGAGCGAGAATCACCGCAAGGGCGACGAGGAGCAGGAGCGGGCGAAGCACAACTGGACTCTACGCGGCACCGGCGGCGCGCGGCCCCCTCGCTTCCGGTTGGCGCGCCCGATAGCCTTGCCGCATGTCGCTGCTCTCCACCTCGCCGAACCGCTGGCTGTCGCTGATCAGCATCTGCGCGGTCACCGCGCTGGTCTGGGTGACGGCCTCGGATATCTCCCTCGCCCTGCCCACGATCGCCCGCGAGTTCGGGGGCTCGATGGACACGTTGCAGTGGGCCGTCAACGGCTACTTCCTCGCCGGCTCCCTGATCATCGTCGGCGGCAAGCTCGGCGACATCTTCGGCCGTCGATTCGTCTTCGCGATGGGCACGCTGCTGATCCTCGTTGGCTCCGTCGTGGCGGGGCTCGCGCAGGACCCGACGATGCTGATCATCGGTCGTGTCATCGAAGGCGTCGGCGCCGCGGCAATCCTGCCGTCCGCGCTGGCGATCGTCGCCGTGTCGTTCAGCGGGCGCGAGCGCGACACGGCGATCGGCGCGTGGATCGCGACCTGCTGGGGCGCCCAGGCGGTCGGTCCCCTCGTCGGCGGCCTGCTGATCACGGCCCTGTCCTGGCAGTGGATCTTCTGGATGAACCTGCCAATCGGCATCGTCGCCCTCGCGCTGATGTGGAAGACGACGCCCGAGTCGAGCGAGGAGGGGGCAGATCGGCGAATCGACATCGGCGGCGCACTCACCCTGGTCGGCGGCATCGGGCTGATCTCGTACGGCCTGGTGCAGGCGGACACGGCGAGTCCACGCGAGCTGGCGGGCTACTTCCTCGTCGCGCTCCTGCTCCTGGTCGCCTTCGTGATGATCGAGCGCCGGGTCCGCAACCCTGTCGTGCAGCTGGCGATTTTCCGGCGCGGCCGCTTCAATGGCGCGGTGCTGGCGAACCTGATCGCCAACGTGATCTTTGGCGCCGCGATCTTCTTCATGGCGCTCTACCTGCAGGTGGTCGAGGACATGAGCCCGCTCCGGGCTGGCGTGATGCTGCTGCCCGCGACGATTCCGATCTTGCTCGTCAACCCGTTCGGCACGCGCCTCGGCCTGCGCTTCGGGCCGTGGCTGCCGACGGCCGTGGGCATGGCCCTGCTCGCGGCGGCGTCGGTGCTGCTGCTCGACCTGACGGGCTCGTACAACCAGCTGATCATTCCGTTCCTGCTGCTCGGCGCGGGCATCGGCCTGCAGATCACGCCGTGCGCGGCGGTGGCGGTGGAGGATCCCGACGGCGCCGGCGAGGGCGTCGCATCCGGCGTGTACAAGGCCTCGAGCATGATCGGCGGCTCGCTCGGTGTGGCGCTCGGCACCGCGATCTTCCAGACGCGGGCCCGGCTCGAGCTCGAGCGCATGCTGCAGCCGTACGACCCCACCTTCAAACAGCTGAGCGAGTACCTCGACGTGCTGACGGGTAGTGCCAAGGCTGCCGACATCATTCCCGCCGCGGGCATGGACGTCACGGCGACGGTCACACGGGCGTTCGACGTCGCTGTGGCCTACGCGATGGTGCCGTCGGTGATCAGTGCGGTGATCGGCGTCGGCGTTGCAGTCCTGCTGCTGCGCGGCAAGGCGCCCGCCCCCGACGAGATGTAGGGGCAGGCGCCGAGCAGGCGTCTTACGTGACCTTGATCGACCCCTGCATCATGCTCTTGTGCGGCGTGCAGAAGTAGATGTACGTGCCCTTCTTGAGCGTGACCGTCATGCTCTTGGTGGCGACTTCCTTGAGTCCGGTGATCGTCTTGTTGCTGATCCCCGGACCGTTCAGGACGAAGTCGTGAGCGTTGGTCTTGTCCACGACCTTGAAGGTGTACTTACCGGCCTTCAGGGAGGTGACCTTCTTGCCGCCCTGGGAAATCGAGATGTTGAAGCCGGGGCCGACAAGGCCGTCGATCTGGGTGGCGGCGGAGGCAGGAGCGGCGCTGAGCGCGAGCGCTCCGGCGGCGAGCAGTGGAATGAGTCTGCGGGTGTTCATGCCCTGTCTATCGACGAGCGCGGGCCTGCAGCCGACTGCAATCCGCCGCGGGGAGGTGATGACGGAACGACGGTGTGCCAGGCGCGGCGGTGCTTTTCGTCACCACGGTGACGGGAAGCGCTCCTCGGGTGCGAACGTCACGACGGGGTCGGCGTCGAGGTCGATCACGAGGCGCACGTCGACGTGCGCGCCCATGAGCAGCACGGCTGCCGTGCGGTCGCCGTCGCACGCCACCCAGTTGGCGCTGCGGATCGGCAGCAGGAGGGGGGAGAGGTCGGTGCCGCGGCGGAGCGCCTCGAGCGCGCCCGCCACGGCGCCCTCAAGCTCGTCGGTGGCCGGGTGGACGCTCTCGATCGCGAGCTTCTGCAGGCGCGGCGGGCGCTCGGGAGTGAGCATGATCTCCACGCCGACGCGTCCGTGCTCGCCCTCGAGCCACCAGGTGGCCTGCGTCGGAGTGAGCGCGGTCACGTCGCCCGGGGTCAAGGCGCCGTGGCGCGCTGGGAGTTCGCTGATCGCGGCGGCGCGACGATCGAGCGCCTCGTCGAGCGCGACGTTCTCAGCGAGGTGGGGGAGCAACGGGGTGAGATCGCCAGCGGCGAGCGCGGTGTCGATCAGGGGCTTGAGCTCGAGCACGGCCGGCAGCGGCTGCACACGGGTGCGCTGCGGCGCGCGACGGACGAGCGCCTCGAGCGCGGGTAGGAGCGCCTTGCCGGGCTGGGCGTAGCGTCCGTTGGCCAGCGCGATCAGGCCGATGCCGGTCGCGGGGTGCCAGCGCATCTGCGAGCCGAAGCCGGGGTAGCCGCCCGAGTGGCCGACCGTGCGGCCAATGCGGAGGTCCTCCCTCGAGAGCAGGCCGAGGCAGTAGCCATCGCTGCGCACCGAGAGCGCGCCGGCATGATCAGTCTCGAGTTGCAGCGGGATGGCGGTGACGATCTGCTGCAGCTCGCGGCGGCTGGCGCGCGACAGCGGGTGGCGATCGGGCGCATCGCGCGGGGGAAAGGCCTCGACGAAGCCCTGCACCCAGACGGCGAGGTCGGCAACGGTCGAGTGCAGACCGCCGAGCGCGCTGAACGCCCCGGGCTCCTGGACCGGTTGCTCGACCCAGACGCCGTCGATCAGGTGGTAGCCGGCCGCGAGTCGCGATGGGTCGACCACCTCGCCGCTCCACGTCGTACCGGCGAGGCCGAGCGGTCCGAGCAGGCGCTCAGAGATCACGTCCTGGTACGCGTCGGCGCAGACGTTGGAGATCACCTGGCCGAGCAGCGTGAAGCCGATGTTCGAGTAGTCGAAGGCCACGCCGGGCACGCGTGCATGCG
>CAJCBN010000108.1 GCA_903960645.1 uncultured Actinomycetes bacterium
AGCGTCCAGTCACCGGGGTGAGCCGACGCGGGGGCGACGGCCAGACTGCCCAGCACGCAGAGGGCGCCGACGACGAGGAGCCGAAGGCGGAGCGGGAGGCGACGGGCGGTGGGTTCCATGCCCCTTCGTCGGCACGGCACCGCCCGCGCTTACGCGGGGCCGCGCGGCCGCGTCCGACGGCACAGGGCTCGTCGGACGCGGCGCTGTGGCTCAGCGGATCGCGATGCGATCCCAGTCCGACCAGTCCGTGCCGTCGGAGAAGCGCACCTGGACGTAACGGGCGGCGGCCGGGGCGTTCCGCACCGCGACCGTGCTCGCAAAGTTCAGCGTCTTGGACGCCTTGCGGATGCGCACCTGCACCTGCTCGGCCGAGCCGCTCATGCGCAGCACCACGCGGGTGCCGCGGCGCGTCGCCGTCGTGGCGATGTCATCCAGATCCACGTCCTGCATGGTGAGCGCGGCCGTGATCGGATCCGGGGCCGGGGTCGGGGCCGGGGTCGGCTCCGGGGTGGGCTCCGGCGCGGGCGTCGCGGGCGGGGCGATCACGTACGGGTTGCGATGACCAGGCACCTCGATTTCGAGGCAGTCGGCCTGAATGCCATTCAGCAGCGGCCAGCCGAACGACCAGTTCATCTCGGTCGCCGTGTTGGCCACACGGCTGACGGACGTCAGCGTGCCGTCGACGCCGTCGAGCGAGAGCGCGGCGACGCGCTCGTGGTTGGCGGTGTCGAGGCCGGAGACGATCCGCGACCACTGGTAGCGGTAGTACTCGTGCCCAACGCGGACGCGGGCGACGTACGTCCAGCCCTCGCCGCTCGGGGGCGTGTAGCGGCTCATCGAGTAGCCATATTCAATCTGGGTCGGGCCCACGATGTCGCGGGCGGCGATGGCGATATCCATCGTGCTCGTCGTGCAGGTGCCGTCGGTCTGGCCGCGACCAAAGGCGACATAGATGGCCCCGCGCTCGGGCGCCTGGAAGAACTCCAGCTGCAGGGCGACCGTCTTGGCGCGGTTGTCGAACGTCGCCGAAACGGAGTCGACGTCGTTCGGATTGAAGCCGCCGTAGAAGCTCGGATTCGAGCTGCGGGCGAACTCGCCGCTGATCGTCCAGTCACCTGCGAAGGCCTGGGCGCCGGCGGCCCCGGCCAGCGAGGCCAGTGCGACGGCACCGATTACCGCACCGCGTAGGTGCTTGCGAACTCCGGACATGAGATCCTCCTGGGGGTGCGATGGACGACGCCCATCCTGTGGTGATGACGCGGCGGGGTCGCGGATCTGACGCAGCGGGTCTGCGGTGGCCTGCCCATCGGCCGGCGCGCTAGGCTTCCGGCCATGAACCGCTTCCGTCTCGGACTCCGTCTTGCTGGCGCCTCCTGGCGTGTCGTACGCAAGGAGAAGAGCCTGATCGCGTTCCCGCTGCTCGCGGCTGCGTTCGGCATTGGCTACGCCGCGCTCGTGATGCTGCCGCTCGGAGTGATCGGGTTCGTCGTGTTCAACGACAACTCAATCCTCGGCTGGGTGCTGCTCGCGCTCGGCCTGTTCGGGATGAACATCGGCGCGTCGTTCTTCGGCGTTGCCGCGGCGGCGAATGCCTCGCACGTCCTCGACGGGAAGGATCCCACGCTCTCCACCGGTATCGGCGTGGCCTGGTCCCGCAAGGGCGTGATCGTCAAGTGGGGTCTCGTCTCCGCCACGGTCGGCCTTGTGCTGCAGCTGGTCGCGGACCGCGCGGGCGGGCTCGGCGGCACGCTGATCCAGATGATTGGCGGCGCGGCGTGGAGCATCGCCAGCTTCTTCGTCCTGCCGATCCTTGCGCTCGAGGGCCTCGGACCGTTCGACGCCCTGAAGAGGTCGCTCTCCGTGATCCGCGCCCACTGGGGCGAGTCGATCGTCGGCGGTGCCGCGGTGGGTCTCGTGACCGGGCTGATCGCCCTGGCCGGCATCGGCGTGGCCGTGCTCGGCGTGCTGACCGGTCTCAATGCGACGTGGGCGGGCGGCGTGCCGCTGATCGTCATCGGCCTGATCCTGTTCTTCACCGGCGTCACGGTCGGCGCGGTGCTGCGAGCCGTCTTCACGGTCGTCGTCTACCGCTACGCGACCGAGAACCTCGTCGCCGAGGGCTTTCCCGCGGAGGACCTCGAGCAGGTCTTCCACGCCAAGAAGTCCCGCCGCTAGCTGTTCTGGATGCGACGAAGGGGTCAGACCCGTTCGTCGCATTACCGCTCGGGCGCCTGGTGGGAGTTCGTGTGTGTACGGCGGTCAATGCGACCAAAGGGTCTGACCCCTTCGTCGCATTCTCAGGCTTCTCTCAGACCCTCAGGCTCCTCTCAGCACCGCCGTGCATCGTCCGGTCTGCGGGAACGAACCCGCACCCACCGACACGAGAGAGAGCCCGTAATGAACCGCAAGCTGATCGCCCTCACCGCCGCCGTCGCCGCCCTCGCACTGCCGGGCGCGTCCCTCGCACAGTCCGCCATGTCGAGCTCCAACGGCACCGCGACGACCGCCGCGAAGGCCGGCCATCACCACCCGCCCTTCGCCGCCATCGCCACCGAGCTCGGCGTCGATGTCGCCACGGTCAAGGCCGCCTTCAAGGCGAACCGCCCGGCCGAGGGTCAGCGTCCGACGACTGCGCAGCGCGAAGCCGTGGCCACGGCGCTCGGCACGACCGTCGCGAAGCTCGACGCGATCATGAAGGAGTACGCACCGCAGGGCGGCCAGCGTGGCCACAAGCCGCCGATCGCGCAGCTCGCCAGCGAGCTCGGACTCAGCCCGACCGTCGTCAAGGCCGCCTTCGAGGCCAATCGCCCGGCGCCCGGCACGAAGCCGACCGACGCCAACAAGGATGCCATCGCCGCTGCACTCGGCATCACGCGGGCCCAGTTCGACGCGCTGATGAAGGAGTACCGCTCCGCCGCCCCCAAGGCTCCGGCCGCCGGGATCAACAGCTAGACACGCAACCGGGCAGGGCGCCCCGACAAGCGCGCCCACGCACGACCTTCGGCAGAACGAGAACGGCCCCCGGGGAACCGGGGGCCGTTCGCACGATGCGCTGGAGAGGACTTGAACCTCCACGCCCTTGCGGGCACAAGGCCCTCAACCTTGCGCGTCTACCAATTCCGCCACCAGCGCGTGCGCTGCGGATCGTAGACGAAGCCGGTCGCCGTCCGCGCTGGCATCGCCTGCGGGCGGCGTCCAACCACCGCGACTTGCGAACGCGTGTTCGGTCTGCCATAGTGCGCACGAACACCCGTTCGATCGGAGGTGGATCATGGCACGAACCAAACGTCAGCAGGAGATCCTGGATGTCGTCCAGGCGCACATGGAGCAGAAGGGGTACCCGCCGACCGTGCGTGAGATCGGTGAGGCCGTCGGCCTCAACTCCCCGTCGACGGTGCACGCGCACCTGAAGGCGCTGGAGGAGAGCGGCGCACTGACCCGCGACGCCACCAAGCCGCGTGCCATCGACCTCGCCGACCGGCGGACGGCTCGCGATGCCCGTCGCGTCGAGATCGATGACCTGCCCGGTGTGCGCATGCTGCCGCTGGTCGGCAGCATCGCTGCCGGCGCGCCGATTCTCGCCGAGGAGAACATCACCGAGCACATCGCCGTGCCGGAGCAGATCACCGGCAGCGGCGACAACTTCCTGCTCAAGGTGCGCGGCGACTCGATGATCAACGCCGGCATCCTCGATGGCGACACCGTCGTCATCCGCCGCCAGGACGACTGCGCCGACGGTGAGATCGCGGCCTGTCTGATCGACGGGGATGAGGCCACAGTCAAGCGCCTGCGGCGCATTGAGGGCCGGGTGCGCCTCGACCCCGAGAACGACCAGCTCGTACCATTCTTCCCCGACCACGTCGTCGTAATGGGCATCGTGGTGGGCGTCTTCCGGAGGATCTGAGCCATGCTTACAACTGACATGCACGCCACCATCCCGATGACCGGCACCCTCGAGGAGCTGCTGGCGGCCTGGGCGCCGCGCGACCACGCCTCGCACGACGGCGTCTGCGTGGTCTGCGAAGGCGAGACGTTCCGCGTCGAGCTGCGCGGCGGTCTGCCTGCGCAGGCCTGTCGTGCCTGCGGGTCCGTCCTTGAGGACGAGCCCGCGCTGCTCGTCGCCTGACAAACGCGGGCGACGTGTGCTGAGATGAGCTCATGTCGCCCCGTCGAATTCTGCTGGTGTGCGCCGCTGCCGCGATGCTCGCGATGGCGGCGGCCCCAGCCAACGCCGCACAGGTGGTCAACGGGACGATCGCGCCGTCGAAGCTGAAGGGCAAGCCGACGGCCGTGATGTTCCTCCATCCCTTTTGAACCCAGTGTCAGGCGGAGGCGCCTGCAGTCGCGCGGTTCGCGTCGACGCATCCCGGGGTCAGGGTGATCGCCGTCTCCCGTGGGTCGCGGGCCGAGACCGCCGGGTTCGTGGCACGCTACTTCGGACGGGCACCCGTCGACGTGTACGTGGATGGCAGCGGCTCGGTGAGCAAGGCCTTCAGCGTGCCCTACCATCCCGACTATCGCTTCGTCAGCGCGAGCGGCAAGCTGACCAAGCGGGTTCCGTCGGGCTTCCCGTTCGGCTGAACGACGGAAATTCTCCTTGGTCGCGCGGCAGGGCAACGGTATTCTCACGGGGCAGTGCTGTCGACCGATCATCTCCTGCTGACCCGTGCGCAGCGCGATCTGTACTGGGAGCTCAACGGTGACTCGGTGGACGACCTCGAGCGGTTCGCCGAGCGGCTCGTCGCTCGCGTCGTGATCCTCGTCCGGCAGCGCTGCGTCCACGGACGGGAGTCGTCGACCACGCTCGAGTACGCGGAGCGGGCACATGCATTGGTGATCGAGGATCCTCGCTCCGACGCGGCGCGCGCGGCGATCTGGAGCGCGGTCGAGTGGCTGACGCGCTGGCCGTGGGGACCGGGGGCCTACGGCGCGATCGATCGGCTCGTGGTCGCGGGTGCGATCGTCGATGAACTCGCGCGGCACCCCGAGTGAACTGGGAGATTGCCATCGCCGTGGTCGTCGGGTATCTGCTCGGCTGCATCCCCTTCGCGAACCTGATCGCTCGTCGTAACGGCATCGATGATCTCCGGGACGTCGGTGACCGCAATCCCGGCTACTGGAACGCCCGTGGGCGGATCGGCATCCGCTCGTCCATCCCCATCCTCCTGCTGGATGCCGCCAAGGCCGCGGCTGCCGTTGGGGTCGGCATGTTGCTGGCCGGTGTGGAGGGCGGTGTGGTCGCCTGGGCCGCGGTGGTCGTGGGGCACATGTTCCCCGTCACGATGCGCTTCCGCGGCGGGCGCGGCGTGCTCTGCCTCGCCGGCGGCGCGCTGGTGCTGGTGCCGCTGGCCTGTATTCCGGCCGCCATCACGCTGCTGCTCGTGCGTTGGCGGTTCGACTTCGCCCGCGGTATTCAGGCCTGCCTGATCGTCGCGCCGTTCGCGGTGTGGATCATCTACGGCGCCCACATCGAGCTCTACGCCACCGTCGGGCTGCTGACCTTTGTCGGGCTGCGCTCGGCGCTCGCGGATCGGGCGCTCAAGCGCGCGGGCATCGACAAGAACAATCCCGACGGCGTTCAGCCCGACGTCGAGTAGGTCCGGCCGCGCCAGCTCCGGTTCGGGCGCCAGGCCGACCAGCCGAGGCGGATCACCGCGAGCGGATCGGCCAGCGGTGCGAGCCAGTAGGCGGGGCCAGGCTGGTCGTACGTCGGGCGCAACGCGACGTGGAACGCCACGCGCACGCCGAGCAGGACAAGTGACGGGATCGCGAGGAGCAGAGAGCCGGTCCACGCCGCTGCGATCAGCATCGGCAGGGGCAGGGCCATCGTCAGGGTGAGGGTGGCGAGATCGACAAGCTGCTCCCGGCCTGAGGCCACGCCGGGCAGTGCGAGCGAACGGCCCCACTCGCGCCACGCCTCGCCCGCCGAGGCGTGCATATCGACGACGAGCAGCGGCGCGGCATCGACGAGGCCCAGCTGCCAGCCCTCCCGAACGAGGTGCCGCGCCAGCGCCACGTCCTCAGTCATGTTGGCCGCCACCGGTGCCCACCCGTCCGCGGCGCGGAACCGCTCGGTCGGGACCAGCAGGCACTGGCCGTTGGCGACCGTGCGCTCGGAGGTGATGGGCGCATTCGTCGGCGGGCCGAATCGATAGACGAGCGTGGCCAAGAGCGCGGGGTGGAGGATCGCCTCGCCAAGCGTGTCGACGGCGAACCGCGGTCCTGCCGTCAGCGCCTCGTAGCCGTGTTCCTGCGCGGCGGCGAGCAGGGCCTCGGGCAGTGTCGGGTCGGGTCGGGCGTCGGCGTCGAGGCAGAGCGTCCACGGCGCGGTGGCGACGGCGAGGCCCTGCTGGAGTGCGTGCTGCTTGCCGACCCACCCGTCGGGCCGTTCGGCACCACGGAGGAGTCGAATGCGCGGGTCCTGCGCAGACCAGCGTTCGACGATCGTCGCGGTGGCATCGACGGAGCCGTCATCCACCACGATGATCTCGTAGACGGTGCTGCCGCTGCGGGTGAGGGCGCTGAGCAGCGGCTCGATGCGGTGTTCCTCGTCGCGGGCAGGGATCACGATCGAGATCGCGCCCGGGCGGGCGGTGGCACCCGGTTGCAGCGGAGCGGTGCGGTCACGGCCGCGGGCCAGCCGCACGAGCACGGCCGCGCCGGCAACGACCTGCAGGAGGGCCAGCAGCCACAGCGCGATCATGCGCGGGCGGCGAGCAGATCGGCGAGGGGATCACTCCCGGCGAGCGTGCCCTCGGTCGCGGTCGGCCGGAAGCGGGCGAACAGCTCTTCGGAGTACCACGCCTCCTGCGTGCGTCGGCGGATCGCCTCGCGGTGGGCCTCGGTGCCGTAGGCGAAATCCTTCATCGCCTGCTGCGAGGACCAGACCGAGAGCGTGCCTTGTCGCCCGAGCGGCGACTCGCCGAACCCGATGCTGGCAAGCAGGCCGGGATTGCGCTCAAGGTCCAGATCGATCGGCGGTACCGCCGCATAGAACTGGCGGGTCTTGCGCGCGCGCAGCGTCGCCCGGGTGATCACGGCGTACGGCCCGTCGCCCGGGGGCGCCGGTTGAGCCGGGAAGGGATTCGAGCCGCCCCAGGCGCCGGCCGACTTGACCGGGACCATCCGCATGGTCCAGACCTCCGAGGCGTGCTCGTGCCAGCGCTGGACGATCGGCGAGTCCGCGAGGAAGGCGTCGAGATGCTCCTCCGAGGACCAGGCCGCGACGAGCCCCCAGCGCAGCAGATCCGGCTTCCATGCGAACGACGTGCCCTTGGCCGTACCGACCAGCCGCTTGAACGTCAGCCCCGGCGCCTTGGCGAGATCGGGGCGATCAAGGCCCATGCGTCCGAAGGCCCAGCGCAGTTCCTCGCGCGGGTACGTGACGATGGAGACGGAAGCGATCATGCAGGAAGGCTATCGCGCGTATGGGGGCGGTCGGCCGGGCGGACGCCCCGAAGGGCCGCTGCCCCCGCCTGGTGGCGGGAGCAGCGGGGGTGCAGATCGATACGCCGGATTCTGTCGTGGAGGGCCATCTATCTAGGCGACCTGTCACCAGGCCGCTCGAGCCGCCTACCCGGGACTCGGCGAGCCGCCTCATCGTCCCTGTTTGGCGTTGCACCGCGTGGGGCTTGCCAAGCCGACCTCGTCACCGAGGTCGCTGGTGCGCTCTTACCGCACCGTTTCACCCTTACCCGACCGAAGTCGGGCGGTCTGTTTTCTGTGGCGCTCTGCCGTCGGGTTTCCCCGCCTAGGCGTTACCTAGCACGCTGCTCTGTGGTGTCCGGACGTTCCTCCCGGTCTCCGAGGAGACCCGGCGGCCCCCTGATCTGCCTACGGCATCGTACCGGTCGGCGCGAGATCGCCGCTGCGGGGCGGTAGGCTCACGCCATGGCCCGGGCAATCCTCCTGATCGGACCCGTCGGAGCGGGCAAGACCACGACGCTGCACGAGCTCGAGGCGATCCTCGCGGTGCGCGGGGTGCCGAACGCCATCATCGACCTCGACTGGCTCGCCTGGGCCTCGCCGCCCACTGCGAGCAGTAGCACCATCCATGACCTCCTCGTACGGAACCTTGCG
>CAJCBN010000109.1 GCA_903960645.1 uncultured Actinomycetes bacterium
CTTTCTGCTCCGTAGGGGATGCCTGACGCCGCGGCATTGATGATGTCCCGCAGATCCGAGAAGCGCATGCCCGGGTCGAAGAGCAAACCCCCGAAGAGCGTTCCGTGAATCGTCTGGAGCCGGTACCAGACGCTCAGGCTCGCAAGCAGCGACACTCCGGCCATCGTGAACACCACGGCGCGCACCGCCGCGAAGGGGTGGATGCCCGCTTTCGCTCGACGGCTCATCCCGCCATCACCGGTTGTCGCGAGGCGTCGATGGAGAGAGAATATCCGTCGCGCAGGTGCTGATGTGTCCGAGGCTGCGAATCGCCACGGCACCCGCGCTACTCTCCCGGCAGGGAATCAACCCACCCGGGTTGATGGGTAACTGAATGTCCAAGGCTGAAAAAGCGCAAGAGGCGCGTACGCTCGCGCCGGAGCATGCTCTCGCGGTGCTCCGCGGGATGATCCTGATCCGTCGTTTCGAGGAGCGTGCGGAGGAGCAGTACACGCGCGCCCGCATCGGTGGCTACTGCCATCTGGCGATCGGCGAGGAGGCGTCGAACGTCGGCGCGATCGATCCGCTGACGGACGACGACTACGTGTTCACGTCGTACCGCGATCACGGCACGGCGCTGGCCGTCGGCTCGCCGCCCGCCGCCGTGATGGCCGAGTTGTTCGGTCGCGCGACGGGCGTGGCCGGCGGCTACGGCGGCTCGATGCACATGCTCGACGTCGAGCGACACTTCCTCGGCGGCTGGGGCATCGTCGGTGGGCACCTGCCGATTGCGGTCGGTGCGGCGCTCGCGCTCGACTATCGCGACGAGTCGGCCGCGGAGCTCTGCCAGCTCGGCGACGGCGCGACCAACACGGGCGCGTTTCACGAGGCGCTCAACCTGGCCGAGATCTGGAACCTGCCGATCGTCTTCCAGGTGATCAACAACCAGTACGGCATGGGCACGAACGTCGAGCAGGCCTCGGCCGAGCCGGAGATCTACAAGCGCGCCGCGGCGTACCGCATCCACGGCGAGCGCGTCGACGGCAACGACGTCGAGGAGGTCTGGTTCGCGACGGACCGGCTGATGCGCCGCGCCCGCGACGAGCGCAAGCCGGCGCTGATCGAGACGATGACGTACCGCTGGCGCGGCCACTCGGTGGCCGACGCCGGCAAGGTCTACCGCTCGCCCGACGAGGTCGAGGCGTGGAAGGAGCGCGATCCGATCGTGCGCTACGCGGCCATCCTGATGGACCGCGGCGTGCTCGACGAGGAGGCGCTCGCGGCGATGCGCAAGGACGTGGCGCAGGAGATCTCCGAGGCGATCTCCGAGGCCGCCAGCGCGCCGGTGCCAGACCCCGACGGGCTCTACACGCACGTGTACGCGCCCGGCTGGGAGGAGCAGTTCGTCCACATGGACCAGGCCGGTCCGTTCGGCGAGCGGGAGGGGACGAAGCATTGGCGGAAATGACGTACCGCGAGGCGCTGCGCCGCGCCCTCGACGAGGAGCTGGCGCGCGACCCGAACGTGTTCCTGATGGGCGAGGAGATCGGCCGCTTCGAGGGCTCCTACAAGGTGACGGCCGGACTCTGGGCCAAGTACGGCGGCAAGCGCGTGCGCGAGACGCCGATCTCCGAGGAGGGCTTCGTCGGCGCCGGTGTCGGCGCGGCGATGATCGGCCTGCGCCCCGTCGTGGAGATCATGACGATCAACTTCCTCGTGCCCGCCATGGACATGGTCGTGAACCACGCCGCCAAGGTGCGCTCGATGTTCGGCGGCAAGGTCGGTGTGCCGATGGTGATCCGCACGCCCGGTGGTGCCGGTGCGCAGCTGACGGCGCAGCACTCGCAGAGCCTCGAGGCGTGGTTCGCGCACGTGCCGGGCCTCAAGGTCGTCGCCCCGTCGAACCCGTGGGACGCCTACGGCATGCTCAAGACCGCGATCCGCGACGACGACCCCGTGCTGTTCGTCGAGAATCTCGTGCTCTACAACCTCACCGGCGAGGTGCCGGAGGAGGGGACGGACATCACC
>CAJCBN010000110.1 GCA_903960645.1 uncultured Actinomycetes bacterium
ATCGACGCCGCGTCATGCGCCGGCCTCTGCGGCCGCTCGGGCCGATGCGCCGACGGCGTCCAGCACGCGCTGCGCCTGGCCCGTGTCGATGGCCGCGGCTGCGCGGGTGAGGCCCGCGTCGAAGTCGGTGGCCTGGCCGCACACGACCAGCGCGGCGGCGGCGTTGAGGAGCACTGCGTCGCGCGGTGCGCCGGGCTCGCCGGCGAGCACGCGGCGGATGATCTCCGCGTTCTCCGCGGGCCCGCCGCCCTTGAGCGCGTCGACGTCGGCGCGGGCGATGCCGTAGTCGGCCGGGTCGAACGTCGAGATGTCGATGCCGTCCTGCGTCACGTCGGCGATCGTCGTGGTGCTGCAGGGCGTGATCTCGTCGAAGCCGCCGTCGCCGTGCACGATCAGCGCGCGTTGGATGCCGAGGATCCGCATCACCAGCGCCATCGGCTCGACGAGCTCGAGGCGCGGCACGCCGAGGATCTGGAACGGCGTCTCGACGGGGTTGGCGAGCGGACCGAGCAGGTTCATGATCGTCGGGATCGCGAGCTCGCGGCGGACCGGACCGGCGTGGCGCATGGCGGGGTGGTGACTGGGCGCGTAGAGGAAGCCGAAGCCGTGCTCGTCGATCATCGCGGCGACGGCGGCCGCGGGCACTTCGACGGGAACACCGAGGTGCTCGAGCACGTCGGCGCTGCCCGACTTCGACGAGATCGAGCGGTTGCCGTGCTTGGCCACACCCGCGCCGGCGCCGGCCGCGACGAGCGCAGCGGCGGTCGAGATGTTGAACGACCCGGTGTGGTCGCCGCCCGTACCGCAGGTGTCGACGAGGTCGGTGCGCTGCGGCCTCACCGCGATCGCGTGCTCGCGCATGGCGCGGGCGCAGCCGGCGATCTCCACGGGGGTCTCGCCCTTGGCCTTCAGCGCCACGAGAAAGCCGGCGGTCTGCGCCGCGGTTGCCTCGCCGTCCATGATGAAGTCGAGCGCGCCGCGGGCCTCGTCCTCCGTCAGGTCCTCGCCGCCGAGGACTTTGACCATCGCGGCGTGCAGCGGGGTGCTCATGCGGGGACCTCGAGGGCGAGGAAGGCGGCCAGCATCGTGTCGCCCTCGGGCGTCAGCACGCTCTCGGGGTGGAACTGCACGCCGTGGGTGGGCTGGTCGAGGCGTCGGACGGCCATCACGGTGCCGTCGTCGGCGCGGGCCGTCACTACGAGCTCGGCGGGGATGGGCTCGTGTGCGGCCAGCGAGTGGTAGCGACCGGCGGCGAAGCGCTCGGCCACGCCGTTGAGCACGGGATCGTCGGCGGTGCGCGTGATGTCGTCGGCCTTGCCGTGCACGAGCTGCACCGCGGCGCCCACGACGCCGCCATGCAGCTGCACGAGCAGCTGGTGGCCGAGGCAGACGCCAAGAATCGGGATGCGGCCCTGGAAGGCGCGGATGAGATCGGCCGAGACGCCCGTTTCGTCGGGCGTGCCAGGACCGGGAGAGATCACGAGGTGCGTGGGCGCGAGGGCCTCGGCCTCCTCGACGGTGATGGCGTTGTTGCGCCGCACGACGACCTCGTCGGCGCCGGCCTCAGAGAAGCCATGCGCGAGGTTGTACGTGAACGAATCGAAGTTGTCGATCAGGAGGACGCGGATCACCGGCCGTAGCCTCCCGCATCGGCGAGGTCGACGGCGCGCTGGAGTGCGGCGATCTTGCGCAGGCACTCGCGGTGCTCCTCGGCCGGGTCGGAGTCGGCCACGATTCCCGCACCGGCCTGCAGCGTGGCAACGCCGTCCTTCAGCTGGATCGTGCGCAGCGCGATGCACGTGTCGAGCGTGCCGTCGGTGCCGAGGTAGCCGACGGCGCCGGCGTAGGGGCCGCGGCGGTGGGGCTCGAGCGCGCTGATGATCTGCATCGCCCGCACCTTGGGGGCGCCGGACACGGTGCCGGCGGGGAACGTCGCGGCCAGCAGGCTGAAGGCGTCGTGGCTGTCCTGTAGGTGGCCCTCGACGCGCGAGACGATGTGCATCACGTGGCTGTAGCGCTCGACCTCGAGCAGACGCGTGGGGGCGACGGTGCCGGGATCGCAGACGCGCGACAGATCGTTGCGGGCCAGGTCGACGAGCATCATGTGCTCCGCCCGCTCCTTGGGGTCGGCGAGCAGGTCGGCGGCGAGGGCATCGTCCTCCTCGGGCGAGGCGCCGCGGGGCCGCGTGCCGGCGATCGGCCGCA
>CAJCBN010000111.1 GCA_903960645.1 uncultured Actinomycetes bacterium
AGCAATCACGCCGAGCGCGGCGCTGCCGAACGGGGTGCCACCCGGGCCGACGAGGCCATTGACGACCTCGTGCACGGTGCCGTCGCCACCAACGGCGACCACGACGTCAGCACCCGCCATACTCGCCTCACGGGCCAGCTCGGTGGCGTGCCCGGCGGCCTCGGTCATGCGCTCCTCAACGCGCAGGCCCAGGCGCTGCGCCTCGGCGACGAGCTGCGGCCACTCCTGCCCGGTCTTTCCGTTGGCGGAGGCGGGGTTGATGATCAAGACGACGCGGCGGGTCATTTCGGCTTCGGCTCCGAGAGGAGGGCGCTCAGGGCAACGGGCGCGGCGGTCAGGGTGGCGGCGCGCTGCTGCTCAGCGGACCACTGGGTCGCGGGCGCGTCAACGACGTTCGAGCAGACGAGGAAGGAACCAGCGGAGATACCGCGCAGCGGTGCGAGCGTGAGCAGCGTGGCGGTTTCCATGTCGACGCCGACGGCGCCGCGGGCGGCCCAGCGCCGGTCGAGGTCGTCGTCGGGATCGAAGTAGAGGTCAGTGGTGGCGACGAGGCCGACGCGCATCCGCACGCCGAGGTGCTTGGCGTCGTGCACGGCGGCGTGGACGATCTCGAAGTCCGCCATGGGCGCGTGCGGCTCGCCGCCGACCAGTGCGCGGCTGGCGCCGTCGTGCGGGATCGCCGCCGCGGCGCAGAGCAGGTCGCCGGGTGCGAAGGCAGGGGAGAGGGAGCCGAAGGTCCCGAGCCGGACGATGCGCGTGACGCCGACCTGCACGAGCTCCTCCACCACGAGCGCTGCGGAGGGACCACCGATGCCGTGCGTCTGCACGCCGACCGGTCGGCCGCCGAAGGTGCCGACGTAGCCGGGCAGGCCGCGCGCATCGCAGAGCAGCCGCGCGTCGTCGAGCAGCTCGGCCGCGATCAGCGCGGCGCGTCCCGGGTCGCCGACGATCAGCACGTGCGTGCCGAACGCGCCGGGCTCGGTGAGGACGACTTCCGCCATGGGGGCATCGTAGGGGCGCGGTACCGTGTCCGCATGCCGCATGCGCCCGCCGCCTCGCCCGTCCGCGCGGGCGCCGGTGCCATCCTGGCGCTGACGATCGCCTCGGCGACGATGTTCATGATCCCGTACTCGACGCAGGCGATCGTGCCGGAGATCGGCAGCAGCCTTGACGTCGGGCCGGCGATGACGGGTCTGACCATCACCGTCGTGGTGATCGGGATCGCGCTCGGTGCGTGGCTGATGGGGCCACTATCGGACCGCATCGGCCGCCGCGAGGTGATGTTCGGCTCGTGCGCGCTCCTGGCCGTGCCGACCCTGCTGATCGCGTTCGCCTCGGGCATCGTGGAGCTGTTGATCCTGCGCTCGCTGCAGGGCCTCCTCCTGCCGGGGCTCCTGACGGTGGCCACCGCGTACGTCTACGAGGCGTTCCCGGCACACCGCGTGCCGACCGTCGTCGGCATCTACACCTCGGCGCTCGTCCTCGGCGGCTTCCTCGGCCGCACGATCCCCGCCGTCGTCGTCGAGCAGATCGGCTGGCGCGACGCGCTCGCCGTCCTCGCCGTCCCCGTGCTCATCAGCGCCGTCCTGATCCGCATCCTGCTGCCGGTCGCACCGCCGCCGCCGAAGGCGCGCTCGCCGCTGCGTGCGCTCCGCGCGCACCTGCGCAATACGCCGATCCTGCTCAACGCCTTCGCTGCGGGCATGACGTTCTTCGCCTTCGTCGGCCTGTTCTCCGTGTTGGCGTACCGGCTCGAGTCGAGCGTCTTCGGCATGAGCCACACGCAGGTCGGCGCGTTCTACATCGTCTGGCTGGTCGGTGCGCTCGCGCCGTTCGCGGTGCGCATCGCCGGGCGCCTCGGCCCCCGTCGTGTGCTGCCCGTCTTCCCGGTGATCGCCGCTGCCGGGCTGCTCGTCGGCAGCCTCCCAAGCCTGCTCCCGGCCGTGATCGGGATGATGGTGATGGCCGGCAGCCTGTTCTTCATGGTTGGCGTCGCGCAGCTGCTGGTGCCGCAATTGACGCTGCGTGATCGGGGCAGCGCGATGAGCCTGCACCTCACGATCTACTACCTGCTCGGCTCGCTCGGGCCGTTCTTGATCGGCGCCGCGTGGAGCGCGGCGGGCTGGACCGGTGCCGTCGCCCTCGCGTTGGGTGCACTGCTGATCGCCTTCGCCCTGGCGGTGGTTCTCCGTCGTTCCGCGCCAACCGACGCAGCACCCCGAGGAGAGACCGAGCCGCTGCTATCGTGAGGTCACTGACGCACCCGCGTCACCGACCCGCCGGAGCCACGTGAATCGCATTTTCAGGAACGCCGTGTTCCCGATTCTCGTCGTCATCCTGCTCGCGTTTCTCGCGCAGCGCCTCTTGCTCAACGACGACAAGCCGGAGGCTCCGCCGAAGAACTGGTCGACGCTGCTCGGCGATCTCAAGTCCGGTGACGTCACCGCGCTCGATCAGAACGTCAACTCCAACGACGTCAAGGTCACGCTCAAGCCGGTCGACGGCAAGGCCGCGGAGAACTACACGGTCGGCATCCCGGGCGACGCCGCCTGGGACCAGATCTACGAGGCCAACAAGGACGACCTGACGATCACGGGCGCGACGATCGAGGGCTCGTCGTGGGTCTCCATGCTGATCGGCATCCTGCCGTTCGTGCTGTTCATCGGCCTCTGGCTGTTCCTGATGAACCAGATGCAGGGCGGTGGCTCACGCGTGATGAGCTTCGGCAAGAGCAAGGCCAAGCGCATGACGCCCGACTCGCCGAAGGTGACGTTCAAGGACGTCGCCGGCGCGGACGAGGCGGTCGAGGAGCTCCAGGAGATCAAGGAGTTCCTCGAGAACCCCAAGAAGTTCCAGTCGCTCGGCGCGAAGATCCCGAAGGGCGTGCTGCTGTTCGGGCCTCCTGGCACCGGCAAGACGCTGCTGGCGCGCGCCGTCGCGGGCGAGGCCGGCGTGCCGTTCTTCTCGATCTCCGGTTCCGACTTCGTCGAGATGTTCGTCGGCGTCGGCGCGAGCCGCGTCCGCGATCTGTTCGAGCAGGCCAAGCAGAACTCGCCGTGCATCATCTTCATCGACGAGATCGACGCCGTCGGCCGCCATCGTGGCGCCGGCATGGGCGGCGGTCATGACGAGCGCGAGCAGACGCTCAACCAGCTGCTGGTCGAGATGGATGGTTTTGAGGCCAACGTCAACGTCATCCTGATCGCGGCGACGAACCGCCCCGACGTGCTCGATCCGGCGCTCCTGCGCCCGGGCCGCTTCGACCGCCAGATCGTCGTCGACCGTCCGGATCGCTCGGGCCGTGAGGCGATCCTCAAGGTGCACTCGAAGGGCAAGCCGATCGGCGACGACATCGACCTCGGCGTGCTGGCCGGCCAGACGCCCGGCTTCACCGGCGCCGACCTCGCCAACCTGATCAACGAGTCCGCGCTGCTCACCGCGCGCGCCGGCAAGAAGACCGTGACGATGCACGAGCTCGAAGAGGGCATCATGCGCGTCCTCGCCGGGCCGGAGAAGAAGACGCGCCTGCTGTCCGAAGAGGAGCGCCTGATCACGGCGTACCACGAGATGGGGCACGCCCTCGTCGGGCACTTCCTGCCGAACTGCGACCCGGTGCACAAGATCTCCGTGGTCTCGCGTGGCCAGGCGCTCGGCTACACGATCTCGCTGCCGACCGAGGACAAGTTCCTGATCACGCGGGCCTCGCTCAACGACCAGCTGGCGATGACGCTCGGCGGTCGCGCCGCGGAGGAGCTCGTCTTCAACGAGATCACCACGGGCGCCTCGAACGACATCGAGAAGGTCACGGCCACGTCGAAGGCGATGGTCATGAAGTACGGCATGAGCGAGAAGCTCGGCCCGCGCGCCCTCGGCCACGATCAGGGCAACCCGTTCCTCGGCCGCTCGTTCGGCGCCGAGGCCGACTACTCCCAGGAGATCGCCCGCGAGATCGACGACGAGATCCGTCGCATCATCGAGGACGCCCACGAGCGCGCCCGCACGCTGCTGGCCGAGCACATGGATCAGCTCCATCGCCTCTCGAAGATCCTGCTCGACCGCGAGACGATCGACCGCAGCCAGTTCCTCAAGCTGCTCGACGGCGTGCCCGAGGACGAGATCTGGACGGCCGAGGTGACGCAGGAGACGGCGCCCGAGGCCCCGTCTGCCGACGACACCAAGGCCACCGGCCGCCCGCGCCTGCCGGGCTTCCAGCTGCCGGCCCCGCCGGACGCACCGCCCGCTGGCGCCTAGGAGGGCAACGCCCACGGTAGAGCGCGGATCCTTCGAAGGAGTGCCGGTCGGTGCCGCGCTTCGGCATCCTCAGGGTCAGATGCCTTTGGTGCATGGAGCCCAGTGGCGGTGATGGGGGGAGTCCGAGTCGTGGCGGAGTGCATCAAAGGCGTCTGACCCCTTCGGACGGGCGTGGTCAGCCCGCCCTGCGCTTCGGAGGAGTGCGCGTGGTTTTGGCGCTTTGCCCGAGGAGGGTCTCTACCGCCGACCTTGATCACGCAAAAGAAGACGCGCGCGGCAGAGCGGCGATCCTTCGAAAGGATGTCAGTCGGTGCCGCGCTTCGGCCATACCGGGGTCAGACGCCTTTGGTGCATGGAGCCCAGAGGCGGTGTTGGGGGGAGTCCGAGTCGTGGCGGAGTGCATCAAAGGCGTCTGACCCCTTCGGACAGACACGGTCACTGCTCCTCGCGCTGGGAGAGAGTGCGCGTGGGGTTGGCGCTTTGCTTGAGTCGGGGCCTCTACCAGCCGCGTATCAAGAGGCTCCGGGTGAAGCACCAAGTCGGATCGCGCGGGTCTGCCGAGCGCTTGCGACTTTTGGTGATGCTGGTCCGAAGGGGTCAGACCCCTTTGATGCATTCCGCCGTGGCTCGGATTTCTCCCATCACCGCCTCTGGGCTTCATGCACCAAAGGGGTCTGACCCCGGAATAGCAGAAGCGCGGCACCGACTGGCTGCTCTTCGGAGGGTCGCCGCTGTGCCGCGCGTGTCTTTTCTTGCGTGTTCAGGTTCGGGTGGTAGAGGCTCGGCTCCTGGTGAAGCGCCGAGCTGGATCGCGCGGGTCTGCCGAGCGCTGGTGCCGTTGATCACGCTTGTCCGAAGGGGTCAGACGCCTTTGATGCACTCCGCCACGATTTGGACTTCTCCCTTCGCCGCCTCTGGGCTCCATGCACCAAAGGCGTCTGACCCCGGGAATGCCGAAGCGCGGCACCGTCTGGCATCTCTTCGAAGGATCGCCGCTGTGCCGCGCGTGTCTTTTTTTGCGTGTTCAGGTTCGGGTGGGAGAGGCTCGGTCTAGGGTGAAGCACAAAGTCGGATCGCGCGGATCTGCCGAGCGCGACAACATCGACGGCCCTCGTCAGGGCGATCCGCGCGGCAATCGCGACACGGATTCCCCTACCTCCGCTAGGGTTCTCACCCATCGGAGCGCCCCGCTCCGCGCTGCCGTCCGAATCCCGGGCAGCGAATCCGATCAAGGAACGAATCGATGGCGAAGGCCGGCATCCGCATCGCAGTCACCATGGCCTGCACCGACTGCAAAGAGCGGAACTACCAGAGCACCAAGTCGAAGCGGAACACCCCTGACCGCATCGAGCTGAACAAGTTCTGCCGCCGCTGCGGCAAGAGCACGGTGCATCGGGAGACCCGCTAGTCCCCGTGGCCGACGCGGACGACACCGCTCCGAAGAAGGAGTCGCGCCAAGAGCGCGTTGAGCGACGCCGGCAGGAGCGCGCCGCTCGTGCGCGCCCGACGAAGAGCCAATCCGGCCACGTCGCCGAGCGCGCCGGCTTTACCACCTTCATCCGCGAGTGCGTGGCCGAGCTCAAGCGCGTCCAGTGGCCGACGCGCCCCGTCCTGATCCAAGCGACTGCCGTCGTGATCGTCATGTGCCTCATCGTCGGCCTGTACCTGTACGGGCTCGACTCCATCTTCTCCAAGCTCGCCGGCTGGCTCATCAACCAGCAGGCCGGCTAGTCAACGAGGTCCTGAAGCAATGTTCCGCTGGTATGCCATCCACACCTACTCCGGTCACGAGGACAAGGTTCGCCGCAACCTCGAGCAGCGCCGCCGCACCCAGCAGGGCGGCGACGACATCCGCCGGATCGTCGTGCCGACCGAGCAGACCGTCGAGACCCGTGACGGCAAGAAGGTCGAGAAGGAGAGCCGCGTGCTCCCCGGCTACGTCCTCGTGCAGATGGACGCCACGCCCGAGTGCATCAGCCTCGTGCGCAACACTCCGGGCGTGACCGGCTTCGTCGGCGCCCAGGGCAAGCGCGAGGAGATGACGCTCGTGCCGCTCGCCCAGGCCGAGATCGACAAGCTGCTGAAGGTCGAGGCCGCGGAGGCCAAGCCGAAGGCCGTCGCCGAGTTCACGCTCGGGCAGATGGTCAAGGTCGTCTCGGGACCGCTTGCCGATTTCGACGGCGAGATCATCGAGATCAACCCCGAGTCCGCCAAGCTCAAGGTGCACGTCTCGATCTTCGAGCGCCAGGTGCCGGTCGAGCTCGGCTTCTCCGATGTGAAGCGCCTCGACTGAGGCTCATCTAGGATGCACCCCGCGTCGCACCCGCGACGCCAGACAGCGGGAGCCTGAAGGTTTGGGCGTTTGCACCGCAGGAGGTCACGATGGCCGGTAAGGTCGTCACCATCATCAAGCTCCAGATCCCGGGCGGACAGGCCAACCCTGCCCCGCCGGTCGGACCCGCGCTCGGACAGCACGGCGTCAACATCATGGACTTCTGCAAGGCGTTCAACGCCCAGACGCAGAGCGAGAACGGCCGGATCATCCCGGTCGAAATCTCTGTCTTCGAGGACCGCTCCTTCACCTTCATCACGAAGACGCCGCCGGCGGCCGTGCTGATCAAGGAGGCCCTCAAGCTCAAGAGCGGCTCCGCCGTCCCCCATCGCGAGAAGGTCGGCACGCTGACCCGAGCGCAGCTCCAGTCGATTGCGGAGACCAAGATGGAGGATCTCAACGCCAATGACGTCGAGGCCGCGATGAAGATCATCGCCGGCACCGCCCGTTCGATGGGCGTGGAGGTGGAGGCATGAGCGGCAAGAAGCTCGCAGCAGCCCGCGCGCAGGTCGACCGCGAGAAGCTCTACCAGCCGATTGATGCGGTGCGTCTGCTGAAGTCGCTCGACACCGCCAAGTTCGACGAGACCGTCGAGGTGCACTTCCGCCTCGGCATCAACGTCCGTCATGCCGAGGAGCAGCTCCGCGGCACGATCATGCTGCCGCACGGCACGGGCTCCAACATGCGCGTCGCCGTGTTCGCACAGGGCGACAAGGTTGCTGAGGCCGAGGCCGCCGGTGCCGACATCGTCGGTGGCGAGGAGCTCGCCGCCCGTATCCTCGAGGGCTTCGACGACTTCGATGTGACGGTGGCAACGCCGGACATGATGGTCACCGTCGGCAAGCTCGGTCGCGTCCTCGGACCCTCCGGCAAGATGCCGAACCCGAAGACCGGCACCGTCACGATGGACATCAAGAAGGCCGTCGAGGACATCAAGAGCGGCAAGATCGAGTACCGCACCGATCGTGCTGGCCTCGTGCACGTCGCGCTCGGCAAGAAGTCCTTCGGCGAGCGCGAGCTCGGCGAGAACTACGCCACGGTGCTGGAGGAGATCCTCCGCGCCAAGCCGGCTGCCGCCAAGGGCCGCTACATCAAGACGGTCGTCCTGTGCTCCTCGATGGGGCCGGGCATCAAGATCGATCCGTCGCGCATCCGCGACGTGCTCGAGGAGCAGAACGCCTAACGGCCGACTGACTCCCATCCCGCGTGAACCTGTCGCCAGGGACCGCCGGCAACGTCCTCGTCCCGAGGGCGGAGAAGACCGGCGCAGGCGGTGTAGTTCGAGCGGAGACGGTCTCGTACCGCCTCTTCGCCGTGCTCGCCGTCCAATCGGCGGGCACGCAGACGAAAGGAGGTGGTACACCAATGCTGAAGCAACGAAAAGAAGAGTTGATCGACGTCCTCGAGGCGGAGCTGAAGAGCGCTTCCTCGATGATCGTCGCTGACTACCGCGGCCTCTCCGTGAAGCAGCTCGCCGAGCTGCGCAACGAGATGCGTCCGCACAACGCGACCTTCTACGTCGCCAAGAACACGCTCGCACGCATCGCCGTGCAGCGCGCTGGCGTTGAGGGCCTGACGGAATTCCTGTCTGGTCCGACCGCGATCGCGTTCTGCAAGGACGATGCGGCTCCGGTGGCCAAGGCACTCGCCGCGGCAGCCAAGAGCACGCAGATCCTGCAGATCAAGGGCGGCTTGATCGACGGCGTCGTCCTCGACGCCGAAGGCATCAAGACGCTGGCCACCCTGCCGAGCAGGGACCAGCTGCACGCACAGCTCGTCGTCGCGCTCAACGGCCCCATCCAGGGCATCGCGAGCACGCTCGCAGCAATCCCGCGCGGTCTCGTGGTCGCGCTCGATCAGATCGAAAAGCAGAAGGCCGCCGCGTAGGCGCGCCACCCAACGACACAAGGAGAACAGATCATGGCAATGACCACTGATCAGATGATTGAGGAGATCAAGGGCATGACCGTCCTCGACCTCAATACGCTCGTCAAGGCCCTCGAGGAGGAGTTCGGCGTCTCGGCAGCTGCTGCTGTCGCCGTCGCCGCTCCCGCCGCCGGTGGCGGTGGCGAGGCCGCCGCGGCCGAGGAGAAGACGTCGTTCGACGTGTTCCTCGCCGAGACCGGTTCGCAGAAGATCCCGGTCATCAAGGTGATCCGGGCGGCAACCGGCCTGGGCCTCAAGGAGGCCAAGGACATCGCCGACGGCGCTCCGGGCATGGTCAAGGAGGGCGTTCCCACCGAGGAGGCCCAGAAGATCAAGGCCGAGCTCGAGGAGGCTGGCGCCACCGTCGAGCTGCGCTAAGCAGTCTCGTCGCCGGGCTCGCCCGGCTGTGGTTCCACGCGAAGGGCCCCGGGGCAACCCGGGGCCCTTTGTCGTTGGTGCGGCGCGTTGCGCGGTGGCCGACCGGGTCGCGGTGCCCGCGTCGGGAGGACACGACATCTGCGCGGTTATCAGGTCCGCCCTAGGTGGGCACCTCGACCCGACAGGCCGCTGCGGCGCGTTCGGCGAGGTCGCGGTCGAGCGTGGCGAGGGGAGCGCCGACGAGGCGGGCCAGCGCGACGTACTCGGCTGCCTCGGTGCGGGAGTGGTGCATCAGGTCGGCCATCCGCCAGGTCTCCTCGCCGAGCTGAGGGTGTCCGAGCTCGGTGATCGGGGCGCGGTCGAGCGCGCGCCGCATGCGCCGCGCCTCGGCGGCCGGAATCGTGCCGCGGCGGGCCAGGTCGTGCAGCAGCGAGCGGCACTCGGACCAGAGCAGGGGCGGGGCAACGAGATCGTCCGAGCCAGCGCTGGTCCAGGCGGGCTGTGCGGCCAGCATGGGGAGGACGACGGTGGGGTCGACGACGAGCATCAGGCCGCGGGTCCTGCTGCGGCGCGCGTGCACCTGCCGCTGACGGCCGAGAC
>CAJCBN010000112.1 GCA_903960645.1 uncultured Actinomycetes bacterium
GCGACGATCCGCCGCGACATCTTGGAGCCGCCGGCCACGCGATCCGTGAAGGTGATCGGCACCTCCTCGATGCGGAAGCCGAGCAGCGACGTGCGGTACGTCATCTCGATCTGGAAGGCATAGCCCTCGGCCGTGACGTCGTCGAGGTCGATCGCTTCGAGCACGGCGCGGCGGAAGCACTTGAAGCCGCCGGTCAGGTCGTGGATGGGCAGCTGCAGGAACGCCTGGGCGTAGAGGCAGCCGCCGCGGGAGATGACGCGCCGGGCGAACGACCAGTCGCGCACGCCGCCGCCGTGCGTGTAGCGCGAGCCGATCACGAGGTCGGCACCGCGCTGGGCGGTCGCGACGAGGTCGGGCAGCCGGCCGGGGTCGTGCGAGAAGTCGCAGTCCATCTCGCAGATGTAGGCGTAGTCGCGCTCGAGTGCCCAGCGGAAGCCCGCGAGGTAGGCGCGGCCGAGGCCCTCCTTGGCCGTGCGGTGCAGCACGTGGACCCAGTCGTGCTCGGCGGCCAGCCGATCGGCGATCTCGCCGGTGCCGTCGGGCGACCCGTCGTCGATCACCAGGACGTCGCCGGGGATCGTCGCGCGCTCGCGGGCGACGGCGATGGACTCGATCATCCGCTCGAGGTTCTCACGCTCGTTGTACGTCGGCAGGCAGACGACGAATCGCTCGGTGGCGGAGGTACTCATCCGCTCGGATCATGACGCACGTTCCGGAGCGGCAGTCGCACTGCTTCCCGCTTGCGGCCGTCCACCGGGTGTGCGACGTTGCGGGCATGCAGCGGCGGGTTCCAGCATGGCGTTGAAGAACGGCGATGTCGCCGATCTCTTCGACCTGCTCGCGAGTCTCTCGGAGCTGGACGGGGCGATCATCCACAAGGTGATCGCGTATCGGCGCGCCGCCGAGCAGTTCCGCACGACGGCCGAATCGGTCGAGCGGATGGCTGCCGAGGGGCGCCTCACCGACCTGCCGGGCATCGGCGCCACGATCGCGGCGAAGGTCGACGAGTACCGCGAGACGGGCACGCTGCAGGCGCTCGAGAAGCTGCGCGAGAAGTATCCGGACGGCCTCGTCGCGATGATGGCTGTCCCCGGCGTCGGCCCGAAGACCGCGAAGCGCCTGTACGCCGAGCTCGGCATCGACTCGCCCGACGCGCTCAAGGCGGCCTGCGAGGCCGGGCACCTGCGCGAGCTGAAGGGACTCGGTGCGAAGAAGGAGCAGACGATCCTCGACGCGCTCAACGCCGGCGGCGGTCCGCGCAAGCACGTGATCCTGCTCGACCACGCGCTCGAGCGCGCGGAGATGCTGGTCGAGGCGCTGCGCGCCGAGCCGGGCTGCCGCGAGGCCGAGATCGCCGGGTCGCTGCGTCGCCGCAAGGAGGTGATCGGCGACGTCGACCTCGTCGCGTCGTCTGATGATCCCGGCCCGCTCCTCCAGCGCTTCGCCGAGCATCCGGGCGTGCAGGACGTGATCGCCCTCGGCGAGGCCAAGGCGTCGGTCGTCCTCCACGACGGTATGCAGGTGGACCTGCGCGTCATTCACCCGTCGCAGTGGGGCTCGCTGCTGCAGCACTTCACCGGGTCGAAGGAGCACAACGTGGCGCTGCGCGAGCGCGCCCGCGATCAGGGGCTCAGCCTGTCCGAGCACGGCTTCGCGCCGATCGCCGGCGGCGAGCCCGAGCCGTGCGCACAGGAGGCCGACGTCTACCGGCGGCTCGGCCTCGACTGGATCCCGCCCGAGCTGCGCGAGAA
>CAJCBN010000113.1 GCA_903960645.1 uncultured Actinomycetes bacterium
GGATGCGACGAAGGGGTCAGACCCTTTCGTCGCATTGACCGCCGTACACACACGAGCTAACCACAGGCGCCCGAGCGGTAATGCGACGAAAGGGTCTGACCCCTTCGTCGCATCCCGACCCGAGCGGCACCTCGGGCGCACGCCATGACGGGCCCGGGCCCAAAACATCCACCCTCAGAAGAGCTGGTCCCTCGACGCCGTCTATCCCCGCCCACCGCAGATGTACGCCGGCCCACCACAAGCAGAGGGTTAGCCCCCAATCTCGCCACCACGTAGTCCCCGGCCCACCCCACCCTGTTACCTTCTCCCTATGACCGAGCACCAAGACGACGCCCTCAGCTCCGATCCGTCCACCCTCAGCCGCCAGGGCTTCCTCGCCCGCACCGCGGCCGCTGCTGCCGCCCTCGGCCTCGGTGGCATGGCCGTCGCCGGCACCGCCGCCGCTGCCGAGCCCGAGGCGAAGGCCGTGCAGCCGCGCTCCATGGCCGGCATGAATGTCGTGATGTTCATCACCGATCAGGAGCGCGCGATCCAGCACTTCCCGATTGGCTGGGCGCAGCAGAACCTGCCCGGTTTCACGGCACTCCAGAAGCACGGCGTCACGTTCAACAACGCGTTCACGAACGCCTGCATGTGCTCGCCGGCGCGCTCGACGCTGATGACGGGCTTCTTCCCGGCGCAGCACGGCGTCAAGTACACGCTCGAGGAGAACATGCCGGTCGATCAGTATCCCGACCAGGTCCCGCTCTCGACGAGCCTCGCCAACATCGCGACGGTCATGTCCGCGGCGGGCTACACGGTGGTCTACAAGGGCAAGTGGCACTGCAGTAAGCCGGCCGGCTCGACGTGGGCGCCTTCCGATCTCTCGGCCTTCGGCTTCCAGCGTTGGAATCCCGACGACGCAGGTGCAAACCAGAGCGCACCGGAGATGGGAGCGGGCTCGGCGCAGAACGACGCGCGCTTCATGGGATCGCAGACGACGAACTATCAGGACGGCAACGAGGGCATCCTCCAGTACATCAACTCGGATGCCGCCAAGCAGGCGCCGTTCTTCCTGATCTGCTCGCTCGTCAATCCGCACGACGTGCTCGCCTATCCGAAGAACTACAAGAAGGCCGGCTTCAGCGACATCTGGCTCGAAGGTGATATCGGTATCCCCGCGACCGTCAACGAGGATCTCTCCACGAAGCCGCGTGCTCAGCAGGTCTTCCAGAAGTTGGCGAACCTCATGGGTCCGCTCAATACGGTGCAGAAGAAGCGCAGCTACATGAACTTCTACGGCAACCTGATGAAGGCGTCGGACGAGTATCTCGTGAACGTGATGGCCGCGCTCAGGGAGCAGGGCCTGTTCGAAAACACGGTGATCATCCGCACGTCGGATCACGGCGAGATGGGCCTCACCCATGGCGGCCTGCGGCAGAAGAACTTCAACTTCTACGAAGAGGTCATCCGCATTCCGATGGTCTGGTCGAATCCGAAGCTCTACAAGGAGGCGCACTCGACCGATGCGCTGGTCTCGCACGTCGACTTCCTGCCGACGATCGCCAGCCTCTTCAACGCACCGAGCTCGGCGCGCGCGCCGTGGCAGGGTCGTGACTACTCGTCGCTCGTGCTCGATCCGAAGTCCAAGCCGGTGCAGACCGAGATCATCTTCACGTACGACGACTGGCAGGCCGGTCAGCCCAACCCCCCGTACGTGCCCGCCCCGCAGCACATCGTCTCCATCCGCGGGCAGCGCTGGAAGCTGGCCGAGTACTACGACGTCACCGGCGAGGTGACGAGCGAGTTCGAGATGTACGACCTGCTCAACGATCCGCTCGAGACGATCAACATCGCGCATCGCACGTACAAGCGCACCCCGGAGCAGAACCGCCAGTATGCGCGGATGCTGAAGAAGCTCCAGACCGCCAAGTCCACCCGCCTCCAGCCGCTCTCCTAGGAGCCCCAGATGAC
>CAJCBN010000114.1 GCA_903960645.1 uncultured Actinomycetes bacterium
CGGGGCGGCCGGCACGGCCGTCACCGACATGTTGCTGGCCGGTGGCGTCCGGCACGTCGTCGGCGTCGACGTCCTCGGGATCGTGCACCCCGACCGGCCGGGGATGGATCCGGCCCTGCAGGCCTACGCCGAGCGCACCAACCCGGAGCGCATCACGGGCGGTGTCGCAGAGGCGCTGGTCGGCGCCGACGTCGTGATCGGCGTCTCCCGCCCCGGCGTGATCAGCGTCGACATGGTGCGGACGATGGCGACGGATCCGATCATCTTCGCGATGGCCAACCCGAATCCGGAGATCCGCCCGGAGGAGGTCGGCGGGCTCGCGGCGGTCATGGCCACGGGGCGCAGCGACTACCCGAACCAGATCAACAACGTGCTGGCCTTTCCCGGGATCTTCCGCGGCGCGCTCGACGTCCGCGCCCGCCGCATCACGCCGGGCATGAAGCTGGCCGCCGCCAATGCGATCGCAGACACGATCGGCCTCGACGAGTTGACGCCGGAGTACATCGTGCCAAGCGTCTTCAACCGCAAGGTCGTGGAGACGGTTGCCAGCGCCGTGGCAGCCGCGGCGATTGCCGATGGCGTGACCCGGCGCGGCGTGCCCGAGCGCGAGCCGACCCGCAACTAGCCTCAGCCGGCGACGGGCAGACGCTTGGTGGAGCTGACGGTGATGCCGCCCGGGCCGCTCACCCGCACGCGGCAACTCAGGCTCGTCCCGCTCTGGGCGGGCATGATCCGGAGCAGGCGTTGGTCGGCACCGGGGATCACCCGGCCGTCGGCGAGCCACTGTCGCGTGATCGTGAAGGGTCGGGTGCCCGTCCAGCGGCCGATGTCGCAGCGCACCGAGCGCCCGACTTCGACGGTGCCGACCAGGTGCACGCCGCTGACGGTGGCGGGCGCGGTCGGTAGGGGCAGGCCGCTGCGCGGGGAGCTGGTCGTCGTGACGCCGTCGGTGACCACGATCCGCACGTCGACGGCTTTGCCCACCGGGAGCCCCGTCGCCTCGCCTGTCAGGGCAGCAGGTACTTCGCTGGGCGCTGCGGTCTGCCACGGGCCCGGCACGTAGCCGAGTCCCGCCCCGGCCTCAACGCGCCACTGCAGCGCAGCGCCGTGGGGCGCCAGCGTGAAGGCGATCCGCGCCGTCTGGTAGCCAGACCACGCGGCCTGCTGGCTGACGACGAAGTTGGGGCCTGGGATCCCGACGCTGTTGGTGGCCGGACTCTCGCCGTTCTCGTTGACCGCTGTCACGGAGATGGTGTACGGCGTACCGTTGGCCAGTCCCCCGACGACCGCCTGGCTCGTGGCACCATCGACCTCGAGCACGGCGCCGGTCTCGGCGACGCGGAGTCGGTAGGCCGTGGGGCGCGGCGCGTCGGCGCAGGGCCGGTTCCATTGCCAGTCGACGATCAGGCTGCCGTCGGCCTGCGCCACGGCGACGCTTGACGGTGCGCCCGGCGCGTTGATCGTGGAGGAGATCCAGCAGCGGTTGTGGGCGACCAGTGAGTAGACGCCTGGATAGCGGGCGAGGGCACAGCCCGTGCCCCAGGAGACGACGCCGACGAGCCGCGCCTCGGCTCCCGGCTGGTCGACCAACGGTCCGCCGCTGTCCCCGGCGCAGGCGTCGCGACGGGGCAGCGACGCGCAGACCATGTCCTGCGGGTAGAAGGCGTTGGC
>CAJCBN010000115.1 GCA_903960645.1 uncultured Actinomycetes bacterium
CGGGAGTTCATACCGATCTGCGTGAAGGTGCGCTTGTCCTTGGAGCCGTGGAAGCGCAGCTCGCGGATGCGCTCGGCCACGTCGGCATCGTTCGTGGTGACGAGCCCGCCGTCGCCGAAGCCGCCGAGGTTCTTGGTCGGGAAGAACGAGAAGGTCGCGATATCGCCGATCGCGCCGCAGCGCGTGCCGTCCAGCGAGGCGCCGAAGGACTGCGCAGCGTCCTCGATCAGCAGCAGGCCCGCAGCGTCGGCGATGGTGCGCAACTCGCGCATCGGCGCGGGGTGCCCGAACAGGTGCACGGCCATGATCGCCTTGGTGCGCTCGGTGACGGCGGCCTCGACCGAGGCCGGATCCAGCTGGTACGTGGCCGCATCGATATCGGCGAAGACGGGCGTCGCTCCCACCACCGCAATCGCCTCGGGCGTTGCGTAGAAGGTGTACGCAGGGCAGATGACCTCGTCGCCCGGGCCGATGTCGTGGGCGCGCAGCGCGAGGATCAGCGCGTCCGTGCCGTTGGCGACGCCGATGGCGTGCGCGACGCCCAGATCGGCCGCGGTCTCCGCCTCGAACGCCTTGACGTTCGGCCCGAGAATGAAGACGCCGCTGGTGATCACCTCGCCGACGGCGGCGGTGATGCGCTCATGCAGCGGCTCCCACTGGCCGCGCAGATCCATCAGGGGAACGCCCATGGGTGGCACGATACCGCCACGACCGGGATGGAGCGGTAGGCTACAGGGCGTGAGCGAGCTCCCGCGTATGGTCGTCGACGCCACCGGCGTCGACGAGATCACCGCCGCTGCTCGGGCCACCGGGCGCTGCGCGCTCGATACCGAGTTTCTCTGGGAGAAGTCCTACGCCCCGCAGCTGTGCCTCGTGCAGGTCGCCGTCGGCGAGACGATCTGGCTGGTCGACCCACTTGAGGGCGCGCCGCTCGAGCCGCTCGGCGAGCTGATCGCCAATGCCTCCGTGCAGAAGCTGATGCACGCGCCGTCCGCCGACCTGATCGCCTTCGGCCTGCACTTCGGCTCGGTGCCGGCCAACGTCTACGACACGCAGGTCGCCGCCGGCTTCGTCGGCCTGACCGCCAGCGCCAGCCTCGACCGCCTGCTCGATGCCGTGCTGAAGGTGTGCCTGAACCACAACGAGACGTTCTCCGACTGGAGCCGCCGCCCGCTCAAGGCCACGCAGCTCGAGTACGCCGCCGACGACGTGCGCTACCTCGCACCGCTCGTCGACGAGCTCGAGCGGCGGCTCGCCGAGCGCAGCCGCGACGGCTGGGCGCACGCCGAGATCCAGCGCCGCTTCTGCACGTCGGAGGCGGCCGGCGGCGACCCCGAGCGCGCCTACCGCAAGGTGCAGCGGCGCGGCAAGCTGTCGCCGCAGGCCCAGGCCGTGCTCGTCGACGTGGCCGCCTGGCGCGAGCAGCTGGCGCGTCGTCGCGATCAGCCGTCCGGCTGGGTGATGAAGGATCCCACGCTCGTAGAGATCGCTCGCGCGGCCCCGCGTACCGTCGAGGACCTTCAGCAAATCCGCGGCCTCGGCAAGAGCCTCGGCGAGCGGGAGAGCGGCGAGCTGCTGGCCGCCGTCGCCCGCGGCCTCGAGCGGGAGCCACCGGCAATCGAGCGGTCGGTGCCCCAGCGCGTCGCCCGTCAGGTCGATGCCGTCGCGACGCTCGCGGTGCCGATGGCCCGCATCCGCTGCCAAGATGCCGATCTCGCCCCCGAGCTGGTGGCCAACCGGGCCGATCTCGACCGCTTCCTCGAGGCGGTCGTGGCGGGCGAGGATCCGTCCGCGCTCCCGCTGGGCCAGGGCTGGCGCAAGGAGCTGCTCGGCGACATCCTGATCCGCCTCGTCGCCGGTGAGATCAGCCTCTCGCTGAACCAGACGGCACCGTTCCTGAACGTCGAGGAACGCTGCTAGCCGTGCGACGCGTCGGCGTCGGTGTCGGCATCGCGGTGTTCACGCTGCTCGTGATCGCGATCCCGACGGACCTGATTCCGAATCCGATCTTCACGCGGCAGATTGAGGCGCCCAGCTGGGCGTGGCCCGTCGCGATCGTGACCGCGGTGCTGGCCGGCGCCCTGATCGCCCTCCCCCGCCCAACCAGCTGCCGCCCGGCAACCCGCACCGGGATCATCGGCGGCGGGATCGCCTACTTCGCCGTCGGCTGCCCGACCTGCAACCACCTGGTCATGCTCGCGCTCGGCGCGACCGGTGCGCTGGCGTGGTTCGCACCGATCCAGCCCTACCTCGCGCTGATCGGCCTCGGCATCCTCGCCGCGGCGATCGGCCATCGGCTCTGGCTGCTGCGCTCTGCAGCAGCAGTGCAGCCGCCCGCTGGCGCGACCGAGAGCTAGACCGGCTCGACGACCGGCGCGGCGCGCAGCGACGCCTCGGGGTCATCGTTGACGACGCGGTAGTACGTGTCGCGCTGGATCGGCTTGTAGCCCGCGTTGCGGATGACCCGGCAGAAGTCCTCGGTGGTGGCGCGGTGCGTCGTGCCCGCACTCGAGACGACGTTCTCCTCGAGCATCACCGAGCCGAGGTCGTCGGCGCCGAAGTGCAGGGCGACCTGTCCGATCTTCATGCCCTGCGTCACCCAGGACGACTGGATGTGCGGGATGTTGTCGAAGTAGAGGCGCGAGATGGCCTGCACGAGCAGGTACTCGAACGACGTCGGCGTCTCGTTGACGGTCTTGCCGAGCTCCGTGTTGTCCGGCTGGAACGTCCACGAGATGAAGGCGCGGAAGCCCGGCACCTCGTCCTGCAGCTCGCGCAGGCGCCGCATGTGCTCGACGCGCTCGGCGAGCGTCTCGACGTGGCCGTACATCATCGTGGCCGACGTCGTCATGCCCTGGCGGTGCGCCTGGCGCATGACCTCGAGCCACTCGTCGCTCTTCGTCTTCTTCGGGGCGAGAATCGTCCGGACGCGGTCGACGAGGATCTCGCCGCCACCGCCGGGGATCGAGTCGAGGCCGGCGTCGCGCAGACGGGAGATCGTGTCGGCGATCGACAGGCCCGCACGGCGCGAGATGTACATCACCTCGGGCGGCGAGAGCGCGTGCATGTGGAACTTCGGGTAGCGCTCCTTGACCGCGCGGAACAGCTCTTCGTACCAGTCGATGCCGAGCTCGGGGTTGTGCCCGCCCTGCATGAGGGCGCCGGTGCCGCCAATTGCCAGCGTCTCCTCGATCTTCGCGAAGATCACCTGGTGCGGCAGGACATAGCCCTCGCGCACGTCGCCCGGCTTGCGGTAGAACGCGCAGAAGTTGCAGTCCGTCACGCAGACGTTGGTGTAGTTGATGTTCCGGTCGACGATGTAGGTGACCTCGCCGGGATTCGCCTTGCGGTTGCGGATCTCGTTGGCGGCGGTGCCGATCGCGACGAGGTCACGCGACTGCATCAGCGTCAGCGCGTCGGCGTCGGAGAGACGCTCGCCGTCGAGCGTGCGGCTGAGGATCTCGCTGACGGTCCGGGTGGTGTCGACGACGGCCATTACGCCTGCGCTCCGTGGTGGCGGGCCCCGGCGAAGACGAGCGCGGGGGCGGTTTCGATGATGCCGGCCTCTGCGGCCAGTTCGAAGTATCGCTGCAATCCCTCGCGCTTGCGGTCGGTGAAGCGGTACTGGAGGTGCTCGAAGTAGCGCGCGAGGAAGCCGGCCGGGAAGCCGTAGCGCGCGGCGGCCGCCTCGGCGACGAGGGCGGCGTGCTCGGAGGCGTCGGCCACGGCGGAGGCGAGCGCGTGGTCGAGCGCGAGCAGGCGCTCGCTGTCAACCGTGCGACGGGCGGCCCAGACG
>CAJCBN010000116.1 GCA_903960645.1 uncultured Actinomycetes bacterium
GGAGGGGTTGCCCGCGCTGCGCGCGGACCGGATTCCCGAGGGGCGAGATTGTGGCTCACGATCGGCTACCCAAACGCTGCGCGTTTGGGCCGATAGTTCCCCTCAATTTGCGGCGCTTTCTGCTCAGGAACCGAGGAGCAGCTCTGCGATGTCTACCGCATTCGAGGCGGCACCCTTCCGCAAATTGTCTGCCACGACCCAGCACGCGAGCCCGTTGGGGGCTCCGAGGTCCTCGCGGATGCGGCCGACGAAGACGCCATCTTGGCCCGTGGCCTGACGGGCCGTCGGGTACGTCATCGTCTCGGCGTCGTCGAGCACCGTAATGCCGGCCTCGGCGTCGAGCATCGCGCGGAAGGCGGCCGCCGACAGCGGCTCGCGGGTCTCCAGCCAGACGGCCTCGGAGTGGCCGTTGATCACGGGGACACGCGTGCACGTCGCGGAGACGCGCAGGTCGGGCAGCTCGAGGATCTTGCGCGACTCGTGGACGAGCTTCAGTTCCTCGTCCGTGTAGCCCTGGTCGCCGGAGAACGAGCCGGCCACCGGCAGGACGTCGAACGCGATCGGCTTCGGGTACTGGCGCGCCTCGGGATCGTCGTTGCCGGCCAGCACGTCGGCGGCCTCCTCGCGGAGCGCGTCGATGGCGGACTGGCCCGTGCCGGAGACGGCCTGGTACGTCGCGACGGTAATGCGCTCGAGGCCGACGGCGTCACGCACGGGGCGGAGAATCGGCATCAGCTGCATGGTCGAGCAATTCGGGTTGGCGATGATCCCGCTGTGCGAATGGATCGCGTGCGGATTGACGTCCGCGACGACAAGCGGCACGTCGGGCTGCATGCGGAAGGCCGACGAGTTGTCGACGACCGTGGCACCCGCAGCAACGGCGATCGGCGCCCACTCGCGCGAGCGCGTCGCGCCGGCCGAGAAGATCGCCACAGCGACGCCCTCGAAGGACTCGGCGGAGACGGCCTGGACCGTTAGCTCCTTGCCCTTGAACAGCACCGTGGAGCCCGCGCTGCGCTCAGAGGCGAGCAGCACCAGCTCGTCGATCGGCAGCGAGCGCTCCTCGAGCACCTGCAGCATCGTGCGGCCGACGGCGCCGGTCGCGCCGAGGATCGCGACCTTAGCCACGGACGGCCTCTTCCTCGGTCGGGTCCTTCTCCAGCTCGAAGGCGGCGTGCAGGGCCCGGACGGCCGTCGGCACCTCGCTCTTCTGCACCATGCAGGAGACCTTGATCGGCGACGTCGCGATCATGCGGAGGTTGATGTCGAGGTCGGCGAGCGTGCGGAACATCTTGGCCGCGATACCCGGATGCGAGCGCATGCCGGCGCCGATCAGGCTGACCTTGCCGAGGTTGTGATCCTCCTCGACCTGCATGTCGCCGAGCGTCGCCTCGGCGTCCTGGATCGCGATGCGCGCCGCGGGGACGTCCTCGGTGGGCACCGAGAAAGACAGCTCAGCCACGCCGTGCACCACGTTCTGCAGAATCGTGTCGACGTTGACGCCGTGCTTGGCGACGGCATCGAAGACCGTTGCGGCGGCGCCGGGCACATCGGGAATGCCGGTCAACGTGAACACGACCTCCTTCTCGTTGTGCGTGACACCGGAGATGATCGCCTGTTCCATGCCTTCCTCTCCAATCCAGGTTCCCTCTTCGTCAGAAAAGGTCGAGCGGGCGTGCACGCGCACGCCGTGATTACGAGCGAGCTCCACGGAGCGGAGCATCAGGACCTTGGCGCCCGACGCGGACATCTCGAGCATCTCGTCGTAGGAGATGCGGTCCTGCTTGCGCGCGTCGGGTACGAGGCGCGGGTCGGCGCTGAAGACGCCGGCGACATCGGAGTAGATCTCGCACGCGGCGCCGAGTGCGGCAGCCAGCGCGACGGCGGTGGCGTCAGAGCCGCCACGGCCGAGCGTCGTCACGTCCCGCGTCTCCGGGGAAACACCCTGGAAGCCCGCGACGAGCACGATCTTGCCCTTGTCGAGCGCCTCGACGACGCGGTCGGCGCGGATGTTCGTGATCTTCGCCTTGGTGTGCGCGGCGTCGGTCTCGATGCCAGCCTGCGAGCCCGTCAGCGAGACGGCCTCGTAGCCGAGGTCGTGGATCGCCATGGCGACGAGGGCGCACGAGATGCGCTCGCCCGTCGACAGCAGCATGTCCATCTCGCGCCCAGCGGGCTCGACGGAGACCTGATTGGCAAGCTCGATCAGCCCATCGGTTGTCTTGCCCATCGCGGAGACGGTGCCGACGACGCGCTTGCCGCGCTCCCGCATCGCGACCATGCGCTTCGCGACGTTCTTGATCTTGTCGGCATCGGCGACGGACGAGCCGCCGAACTTCATCACGACGGTGTCGAAATCCTGCTCTGGGCGGGCTGCCATAACGCACCGCATGGTTGCAGAGCGTGGTATTTCACGGTTCAGTCAGGCGTCGATCGTGCGACGCCCGTCGAGGGCACGCCCGAGCGTCACCTCGTCGGCAAACTCGAGATCACCGCCGACGGGCAGGCCGCTGGCGAGCCGGGTGACGCTCGCACGATCGCGCAGGAGCCCGGCGATGTAGGCGGCCGTCGCCTCGCCCGTCATCGTCGGGTTCGTGGCGATGATCACCTCGACGATGCCGCCGCGCCCGACGCGCTCGACCAGCTGGCGGATCGTGAGATCCTCAGGATCGACACCGTCGAGCGGCGAGAGCGCACCGCCGAGCACGTGGTAGCGGCCGCGGAAGGCACCGGAGCGCTCGATCGGATCGACGTCCTGTGGCGCCTCGACGACGCACAGGATCGACTCGTCGCGACGCGTGTCGCGGCAGATTGGGCAGAGGCCGTCCTCGGCGAAGCCGAAGCACTCGGGACACGGTCGGATCCGCGCGCGCGCCTGCTCGATCGCGCCGGCCAGTTGCAGCGCATCGCCCTCCGGCACCCGCAGGAGATGCACGGCAAGGCGCTGCGCGGAGCGGCGCCCGACACCCGGCAGACGTGTCAGCTCGCGGACGAGCGCCTCGGCAGAGGGCGGCAGCACGCCGGCTAGAACCCCGGCAGGTTGATGCCCGACGTGAGCGGACCGAGCCGCGACTGCTGGGCAGCCTCCGCCTGGGCCTTCGCGTCGTTGAGGGCCGCCAGGACGAGGTCCTGGACCATGTCGGGATCGTCGGGATCAAGCAGCTTCGGGTCGATCGTGAGGCCACGCCACTCGCCGGCGGCGGTGCACGTGGCGGTGACGAGGCCGTTGCCAGCCTGTCCGGTCACCTCGAGCACGGCCAGCTCCTCCTGCGCAGTGGCCATGGCCGCCTGCATCTGCTGGATCTGCTTCATCATGGCCTTCTGGTTCATCCGATCTCCTCTTCGCTGGCGTCGAGTGTCTCCACGAGGTTGCGGACGAACTCCTCCTCGCGGGTGTGCGGGTCGTCGAGCTCCCCGTCGTAGTCGGCGGAGTGCACGACGTTGGGATCGAGCTCGACGGGAGCAGGCGGCGGCGCGGTTGGCGCGGCGACCGGCAGCGCGGGCGGCGGTCCGCCGTCGTCGGAGGTCTCGAGGACGACGCGCACGTCGGCGCCCAGCGCGGTCGACAGCGCGGCGGCGAGCTCGTGGCGGTTCTGCTCGCGGTCGGCCTGGCTCTTCTGGAACTGGCTCGCGCTCGGGAAGGCGATCACGATCGCGCCGCGCTCGATGCGCAGCGGCGCAGCCGGCGTCAGCATCGAACGCAGCTTCGGCGAGACGCGCGACAGCGCCTCAGCCCAGACGTCGTTGAGCTCCGTGAGCGGCAGGTCGAGATCGCCGGCGGGTGCGCGCGGTGGTGCGGGCGGTGCCGCCGCCGGAGCGGGTTCCACGGGCGGTGCCGGCGGTGTCGGGGCCTGCTCCGCTGCGGGCGGTGCGGGCGGCTGCTCCACCACGGGTGCTGCCGGCGGGTCGACGGGGGCCGGCGGGACGCTCGGCGCGTCTTCGTCGTCGGCGTGAAACGACTCGGGCTCCACCGGCTCGGCGGCCGGCGTGATCGGTGCCGGCGGTGCGGGCGGAGCCGCAGGAGCATCCCAGGGCGGTGCCTCTTCCGCCGCGCCGGCGGGCGCGGGAGGCGTCGTGGCGACCGGCGCCTCCGGGACTGCGGGTGGTGTGGGTGGTGCGGCAGCGGCGGGCAACGGCGCCGGCTCCGTCGCCACCGGCGGCGGCAGCGGTGCGGCGGCACGGGCGGGGGCCCCACCCTCGAGCGCCTCGATGCGGCGGAGCGCGCCGTCGAGCGTGCGGTCGCCGGCGGGGCGCGCGGCCTTGATCAGCAGGATCTCGAGCGCGAGCCGGGCGTCGGCCCCGCTGCGCAGCGAGCCTTCGGCGGCGAGCAGCCCGTCGATCAGGGTGATCGCGGCGGCCTCGGTCATCTGCTCGGCGGCGCGCCGAACGGCCTCTTCCACGGTCGCCCCGAGCATCGCGCTGCGCGGGGGCGCACCGAGTTCGAGCGTCAAGAGGACGGAGCGGAGCCGATCGATCAGGTCGCGGATCAGGCGGCTGAGGTCCTGGCCGCCCTCGACGAGCTCGTCGAGCAGAACGAGCGCGGTACGGGCATCGCCGCCGTTGACGGCGTCGACGAGCCGCGTCAGCACCTCATCGTCGACGACGCCGAGGATGGCCTGTGCGGAGACGGTGTCGATCGCGCCGCCGCTCGCCGAGGACAGCTGGTCGAGCGACGAGATGGCGTCGCGAAACGACCCGCCGGCGTGGCGCGCGATCAGGCGCAGCACATCGTCATCGGCGCCGATCGACTCGGCGTCCGCGATCCGGCGCAGCGCCTCGAGCAGCTCGTCCGGGGTGGGGCGCAGGAACGAGAACGACTGGCAGCGGCCGCGCACGGTGTCGGGCAGACGATGCGGCTCGGTCGTGCAGAGGATGAAGATGACGTGCGGCGGCGGCTCCTCGAGCGTCTTCAGGAGCGCGTTGGCGGCATCGGTCGTCAGGGAGTGGGCCTCGTCCAGGATGTAGACGCGGTAGCGGCCAAGGACGGGCTGCTGGTTGACGCGATCGCGGATCTCGCGGATGTCGTCGATACCGCGGTTGGAGGCCGCGTCGAGCTCGAGAACGTCGAGGGCAGTGCCGTCCTGCACGGTGCGACACGACTCGCACTCGAGGCACGGCGCGATCGTCGGGCCATCCGCGTTCTGGCAGTTGAGCGACTTGCCGAGGATCTTCGCCAGCGACGTCTTGCCGGTGCCGCGCGGCCCGGCAAAGAGGTACGCGTGGCGCACGCGGCCCTGCTCGATCGCGTTGGTCAGCGTCTGCACGACGTGGCGCTGGCCGACGACGTGCGCGAGGTCCTGCGGGCGGTACTGGCGGTAGAGCGCGGACACGCTGTGAGCCTACCAGCCGCCCGTGGGCGCCACGCGACCTCCGCGGGCGCGAGGCCCGCGGAGGAGACGTAGCGGCCGTGCACCCTCCGTTGTGGGGAACCGGTTGGTCCGTTTCACCGGCCAGTCACTCCGATCAGGCGGAACCGCGGCGCACCGGCGGATTCTCTGAGTGCTGCTGCCTTCCGGCCCTGACACGGTTCGAGGTTGCCGATCGCGCGGGACCTGACCATCAACGCTCCTGGTGGTGCCACGTACTCCTTGTTCCCCCCGAAAGAGGGGATTGGTGCCCGGCTGAAGCGGATTGCCGGTCGAGGGAACCGCAAACTCCCCGCCTAGCACGGCCACGTCGGAGGGTAGTCGAAAACGTCAGCCCGAGGAGGCGTCGTCACCGGGTGGCTTCGGCAGCGGCGTTGTGTCGACGGCGGGGCGGGGCTCGACGGCCTCCGCCCGAGTCTCGGCGGCAGTCGATTCGGACGGCGGTGCTGCCGTCGTCGACGTCGCTGTGGGCGGTCGCTTCGACCGACTCAGCAGGACGATCATCCAGATGATCAGCCCGAGCCCGAGGAGGCCGAGCACGCTACCGATGCCGAGGGCCCACCAGCCGACCGTCGAGAGGAAGGGCACGCTGAAGCGCATCGACGCGTCGACGGCGAGACCGGGCCGGCCGTCGTCGCGCAGCACGACGACGCGGACGTCCCGGCCGTCGAGATCGGCGAGCGAGACCGTCAGATCGCCGGTTGCGGTATCGGCCTGGCGGATCCAGAAGCGCCGCGTCGCGGGCGCGGGCACGCGCTTGCGCGCACCCGGCTCGACGACGAGCTGCACCGCTGTGCCGTTGCCCGAGACGACGTCCTGTGCGTCCGGCGCCTGGGCGGTGCCGTCGGCTGCGCCGTCCTGTGGCGTGGGCTCGATCTGAGCCGTGGTGACGTTGCGTAGGTAGCGCTCGACGTCCTGCGAGGCGGCCAGCCCCACGAACAACGGCGCACCACCCGGTGCGGGCGTCACGCGGAACGTCACCGACGCGTCGGTGACCTGCGATGGCAGGTCGGTGGTGTCGAGGTCGAAGGCGGGCGAGACGATCGCCACCACCTTCGGCGGTGCCTCGAGGCCCTTGATCGGAATGTCGATCCCGGTGCCGTCGCCGACCCAGCCGACGATGGCGATGCCGACGGCGAGGAACGGGAATGCGGCGAGCGCGATCAGCGCGCCGACGATGATGCCTACGATCTTCATGTCGCCAGCGTAGACCGATCGGGCGGTCCTAGTCGACACCCCGGACGGATGTCCGGGGGTGCACTCGATACATTTGTCGCGTAGATAGAGAACGCGAGCGGGAGGATCTCGTGTCGACGGAGAGCTTCAACCACACGGTTTTGACGGACGCGATTGCCGAGCACCTCGCGTTGCGTCAGCGCAATGCCGAGCTCGAACAGGCGATGCCGTTGCGCGACTATCTGCCGAAGGACTATCTGCGCGTCGACGAGCCGACCAATCAGGGCAACGTCGTGCCGATGCGCCAGTGGTTCGATCTCGACGAGGGCGACGCCCTCGATTGGGCTGCGTAGACACCACGCTCCTCGGTGCGCCTGGCCCGCAGGGTTGCTCTGTGCGGGTGGAGTAGTCTGACGCTATGGCCTCCGACTTCACCGCGCTGCTCGCCGACCAGGTCGGCAACGAGTTTGGCGCCTCCCAGCAGTACATCGCCGTCGCCGCATGGTTCGAGCAGGAGACGCTGCCCGAGCTTGCCGGCTTCTTCTACCAGCAGGCGGTGGAGGAGCGCAATCACGCGATGATGCTGCTCAAGTTCCAGATGGACACGGGCCGGTCAGCGGCCCTGCCCGGCGTGTCCACGCCGCGCTCGGACTTCTCCGCTCCCGTCGAGCCGGTCCAGCTCGCGCTGGCCCAGGAGCGACGGGTCACCGAGCAGATCACCGCACTGGCAAACGCCGCGCGTGCCGAGAGCGACTATCAGGCCGAGCAGTTCATGCAGTGGTTCCTGAAGGAGCAGGTCGAGGAGGTCTCCTCAATGAACGACCTCCTGAAGGTCATCGAGCACGCCGGCAGCAACGTCCTGTTGGTCGAGGACTACCTGACGCGCCAGGCCGCCAAGGCCACCGGCGGCGTCGACCCGACGGCTCCGCCGGCCGCTGGCGGCGCCCTCTAGGTCGGCTCCAGGGTGGATCAACGTTGCTTTGGTGCCAGGCACCAAAGCAAAGCTGAACCACTCCCGACGACGGGACGTGCGCGTTCGACTGTGGTGTCCGCCTGCCGTGGCGCCTGGCGCGTTGCATTGGTGCCTGGCACCAAAGCAAAGCTGAACCACCGCCGGCGGCTAGTAGTGGGCGTCGGCCTCGGGCTCCGAGCCGAGGGGCTCGACGTGGACGACGACGTCGGCGGAGGGCAGGCGTTCTTCGAGCGAGGACTCGATCTGGTCGGTGATGACGTGTGCCTCGGCGACGGTCATGGTTGGCTCGACGACGACGTGGACGTCGACGTGGCGGACGGCGCCGGAGCGGCGTGCGCGCAGGCGGTGGTAGCTGATCACGCCGGCGGGCCGGACGGCCTCGAGCGCGTCGCGGATCGTGTCGAGGTCGTCTTGGGAGACCGTTTCGTCGATCAGGACGCGCATTCCGTTCAGGACCAGGCGGCCGCCGGTCGCGGCGACCCACGCCGAGATCGCGATGCCGAAGATGGCGTCGACCTCGACCCAGCCGGTCAAGGCGATCACGAGCAGCGCGGCGGCGGTGCCCACGCTCGACCAGACGTCTGCGGCGATGTGCGCGGAGTCGGCCTCGAGTGCGGCGGAGTGCGCGTCGCGCGCCACGCGCGAGACGCGGCGGGCCACGAAGAACGAGGCGCCGGCCGACGCGGCCATCACCACGATGCCGAGCGTCGAGTTCTCGACCGGGTCGCCGAACGAGCGTGCCGACTGCACGACCACGAAGCCCGCGACGAGAATCAGGATCAGACCCTCGGCCACGGCCGAGACGTGCTCGAGCTTCTGGTGGCCGAACGGGTGCTGGGGGTCGGGTGGGCGATCGGCTGCGCGCACGGCCGCGAGGGCAATCAGCGCGGCGAGGAGATCGGAGAACGAGTGCGCGGTCTCGGCCAGCACCGCGGACGAGCCGGTGACGACCGCCACGGCGCCCTTGACGACCACGCTGGTACCCGTCAGGGCGACGCTGAGCAGCGCGGCGTTGCGCTTGGAGCGCGGGGCATCGGCAAGGCGATTGGCGCTCACCGCATCACGCTAGCGAACGTCCGGCCGTATCCGTGGTCGAGGCGCCCCTAGACCGTGGCGCGCCGACCGGTGAAGTCGGCGTTTCGGTTAGAGTCCAGCGGTTCCAACGCCCGTCACCCGACCGTCCGAGGTAGCCATGTCCAGGTTCCGCGCCGTGCCCGTCCTGCTCCTGATCGCCCTTGCCGCTGTGCTCGCCGCCTGCGGCTCGAGTGACTCGGGCTCGTCCTCGGCTGCTGCCGACACGAGCGCCGCCACGTCGGCCGCCGCGGATGTCTGCGCCAAGGACCAGCTCGCGCTGAAGACCGCGGGCCAACTGACGATCGGCACGGACTCGCCGGCCTACCCGCCGTACTTCGTGGATGATGACCCGACCAATGGCAAGGGCTTCGAGAGCGCCGTCGCCTACGCGATCGCCAAGCAGCTCGGCTTCACGCCGGACGAGGTCAAGTGGGTCGTCGTGCCGTTCGACTCGTCCTACGCACCGGGCGACAAGGCGTTCGACTTCGACGTCAACCAGATTTCGATCACGGAGCCGCGCCTCAAGGTCGTCGACTTCTCGACGCCGTACTACACGGCACCGCAGGCGATCATCGTTGCCGCCGATTCGCCGTTCGTGGGCAAGACGATGCTCGCCGACTTCAAGGGCGCGCAGATCGGCGTCCAGGTCGGCACCACGAGCCTCGACGCGGTCACCTCGCTGATCAGCCCGACGGCCGAGCCGCGGGTGTTCAACAACTCGAACGACGTCGTCGCTGCCTTCAAGCAGAAGCAGGTTGACGCGATCGTCACGGATCTGCCGACCGCGCTGTACCTGGCCGCAGCGGTGCTCGACGACGCGGCCGTGGCCGGCCAGTTCAACGCACCGGGTGGCGACGAGTGGGGTGCGCTGCTCCAGAAGGGCTCCGCGCTGACGCCGTGCGTCGACAAGGCGATCGCGGCCATGAAGACCGACGGTGAGCTCGACAACCTGACGATGACCTGGATGGCCGAGCAGGCCGGAGCTCCCGAGCTGAAGTAGGTTCGCGGTGCCGCGTCCCGACCGGGGGCGCGGCACCGTCCTCCTCCCATGAGCGCCGAGCCGATCAGCCGTCGCGAGCACCGGGCCGAGGCGCGTCGGCGCGGTGACCAGCGCAGCACGGCGATCGCGGCCGTCTCGACGATCATCGTCATCGGTGGCGGCCTGCTGCTGCTGACGACACGCTCCGGCTGGCCCGTCGTCCAGGAGACGTTCTTCTCGGCGGAGGCCTTCCGCACGTCGTTCCCGGACATTCTCCGCGGGTTCTGGATCGACGTGAAGCTGTTCCTCGTGGTCGAGGTGCTCGTGCTCATCGCGAGTCTCGGCGTCGCCATCCTGCGCTCAACGCGCGCGCCGGCGCTGTTCCCCTTCCGCCTGATCGCGGCGGTCTCGACGGACCTTTTCCGCGGCATCCCCACGATCCTCGTGGTGTACCTGATCGGCTTCGGCGTGCCGGCGCTGGGCCTGCCGGGCGTGCCGAACAACCCCATCATCCTCGCGGCGTTCGCGTTGACCCTCTCCTACACGGCGTACGTCTCCGAGGTCTTCCGCGCTGGCATCGACTCGGTGCACCCGGGCCAGCGGGGTGCCGCGCTCGCCGTCGGCCTGTCGCGCGCTCAGGCGATGCGCTTCGTGATCCTGCCGCAGGCCGTGCGCAACGTGATCCCGCCGCTGCTCAACGACTTCATCTCGTTGCAGAAGGACGTTGCGCTGGTGTCCGTGCTGGGCATCGTCGAGGCGTTCCGCGTCGCCCAGATCGATGCGGCCTCAACCTTCAACTACACGCCGCTTCTGGCCGCGGCGTCGCTCTACGTGATCGTGACGGTGCCGCTGTCGCTGTTCCTTGATCGCATGCAGCGGCGCGATCGCGGCCGGCGCCGGCTTGAGGAGTCGCGCCGATGAGCACCCCCGTTCTCGAGATCCAGGGCGTCA
>CAJCBN010000117.1 GCA_903960645.1 uncultured Actinomycetes bacterium
ACCAGCCGCGCACCACACACAGGGAAACGTTTACCACGTACCACTGTGGGTCCAGTTCCCTCGTAGCAGGCGGGCGCCTTCAGCCGCTCGGCCACGTCTCCAGTTCGGCGACAGGCTACCAGCGCCACGCGAGCGGGACTCCGCACCTGACGGCGGGGTCCGGGAGTCGACCCGCCACCACCCTTCGGAGCATCCCGCGTCGGAACCCCGCCGCTCAGACCGCCCGCGTCGCCAGCATGCGCGCGAGGAACTTCTGGGTCTCAGCCTCCTGCGGATCCTCGATCATCTGACGGCCGGTGCCGCGCTCGACGACGCGGCCCTGATGGAGGAAGCAGACCTCATCCGCGACGTCGCGGGCGAAGGCCATCTCGTGCGTGGCGATGAGCATCGTCATGCCGCCCTCCTTCAACTCGCGCACGACCTCGAGCACCTCACCGACGAGTTCTGGGTCGAGAGCGCTGGTGATCTCGTCGAGCAGCAGCGCGCGCGGGCGTGTGGCGATCGCGCGGATCAGCGCGACGCGCTGCTGCTGGCCGCCGGACAGCTGGTCGGGGTAGTCGCGCTCGCGATCGGCGAGGCCAAAGCGAGCCAGTAGCGCGCGGGCCTCATCCACCGCCTCCGCCTTCGGGATGCGGTGGGCCTTGACCGGGGCGAGCGTGATCTGGTCCAGCACGTTCATGTGCGGGAACAGATTGAAGTGCTGGAAGACCATCGCCAACGAGCGGCGGACGCGCTGCGGATCGACCGTCGGGTCCGTCACGACCTCGCCGTCGAGCAGGATGTCGCCATCGTCGATATCGACGAGCAGGTTGATGCAGCGCAGCAGCGTCGACTTGCCGGAGCCCGACGCGCCGATCATCACGACAGCCGTGTGCTCGGCGACCTTGAGGTCGATGCCCTGGAGCACGTGCTTGTCGTCGAACTGCTTCGTGACGCCCTGGATCTCGAGAACGGGGGTGCTCATCGGCGCGACTCCTCAAGCCGGCGCCGGCCGCGATCGCGCCGCTGCATGCGATCGAGGAACAGCGACAGCGGCACCGTCACGATCACGTAGAGCGACGCCGCGGCCAGAAGCGGCGTGTAGTTGAAGGTTGAGGCCGCATCGATCTGGGCGACGCGGAACGCCTCGACGATGCCCAGCACGGACACCAGCGCGACGTCCTTCTGCAACGAGATGAAGTCGTTGAGCAGCGGCGGAATCACGTTGCGCACGGCCTGCGGCAGGATCACGAAGCGCATCGCCTGAGCGCGCGACAGGCCGACGGCGAGCGCAGCACCCCGCTGGCCCGGGTGCACCGAGTCGATGCCAGCGCGGAAGACCTCGGAGACGTACGCCGTGTAGGAGAGGGTCAACGCGAACGCCGCGAGGATGATGGGGTTGTTCGGCACGCCCGGCAGGCCCAGCGCTGGCACGCCGAAGCCGATCAGGTACACCACGAGGATCGTGGGGATGCCGCGGAAGAGGTCCGTCGAGACCGCCGCGATCAGGCGGAAGGGGAACAGCGCCGGCGCGCGCGTTGA
>CAJCBN010000118.1 GCA_903960645.1 uncultured Actinomycetes bacterium
ACACCAAGCAGGACGAGGAACTCGATGGTGGACTGGCCGCGCCGCATGCCCGCACCGTGCCGAACATGAGCGAACCGGCGAGCGACGCGCACGGCACACACCCACGCAGTCGCGCACGAGAACCGAACGCGTCCGCGCGCCCGGAGCGCCCGAGCCGCGCTACATCATCGTCGGCTCGGCCGGTGCTGTGACGATGCGGCCGTCGACCCAGTCGGCGTTCGCGTGGAACGGCTCCGTCAGCTCGACCAGCCGTCCGTCGCCGCCGGGCACCAGATCGACGAGGTCGAAGCGGCGGGCGACGAGGTCGACCTCGACGCGATAGTCGCGCCCGCCCTGCGGCCAGCCAAACCGGATGTGGACGCCGCGGGGGAGCTCGATGCCCTCCACGTCGATACGGACCGCCGGCGTGCCGTGCAGGCCGACGAGCAGGCCGATCGTCGCGGCCTGCGGCGCGCGGTTGAAGACCTCGGCGGCGATGCCAGCCAGGTAGACGGCGTCGGCCTCGCGGCGGCGCGCGCGCATCACCGTCTGCTGGGCGGCCTGCGACTCCGCCAGCGCGTGCTGCATCTGCTCGAGTCGGCGCTCCAGCTCCGCGGCCGCGGCGCGCAGCGCAGCGCCCTCGGTCTCGGCGTCGGTCAGCCGCGCGGCGAGCGTGTCGACCTCGGTGGCGTGCGAGCTCGTGTGGTCGCGCGTCTCCTCGATCGTCTCGACGGCGGTCTCGAGCTGCGACTGCAGCGCATTGACCTGTGCCGTCAAGAGGCGCACCGTGCGATCCGAGTCGTCCGCGATCGCAGCGACCTGCACCGGCTCGGCGTCAAGCAGCTGCCAGCCGTTGCGCTCTGCACGATCCGCGCACAGGGAACAGACGACAACGCGCTGCCCCGCTTTCGGATCGAGGTAGGCGTGCGGCCGCTCGCCGGTCAGGAGATTGCGGCGGCAGAGGCCGCACTGGATATCGCCGTCGCCTGCCATCTCCTGCCGATGCTACCGAACCAGCCCCAGCGGGAGGCAGGAATCCACGCGACCACGCAAAAGATCAGTGCACATTGCCCGTCCTATGGAGGGAGTTTCAGCCATGAGTACCGCAGCCCTGCTGGCCCTTGGTTTGGTTCCGCTGATCGCCTACGTCGTCGTCGGCATCCGCCTGATGCAGCTCTGCCAGGCCTCAGGCGTGTCGCACGGCTGGTTGGCCTTCGTGCCGCTGCTCAATTTCACCCGGTGGGCGCGCCTCGCCGGCAAAAACCCGTGGCTCGTCCTGCTCTGGTTCGTGTTCATCATTCCCGGCCTGATCCTCTCGCTGATCTGGCTCAACAAGATCTCCGAGAACACCGGCACAAAGTCCCCGTGGTTCTGGGTCTACCTGCTCGCCACGATCCTCGTGTACGGCGGCTCGGGGAACTTCGCGGAGTCGGGCGCCTTCCTGATCGCTTCGCTGGTGCTGACGGCCGCCACGGTCGTGGCGCAGTGGAAAATCTTTGACGCCAGCAAGGTTCAGCGCACTCCAACCGCCACCGTCTGAACGCCTCGGCCAAGGGCTGTTGCTGAGGGGGTGGTGCTCCGGCACCGCCCCCTCACGCGGTTGTGGGGGTCCGAGCGGCAGCAACCGCCAGCCGCTGCTGGCATGCGCCCCCTGCCGGGTGCAGGATTTCCGTCATCCGCTGCGTATTGGTTCAGCATCCGCACGTTCTCCAACGGAGGGTTGGACTCATGGGTGCTACTGAAATCACGATGTACGGGATCATCTCGTTTATCGGCTACATCATCGTCGGCAT
>CAJCBN010000119.1 GCA_903960645.1 uncultured Actinomycetes bacterium
CAAAGGGGCCTGACCCCTCTGGTAACTAGAGGTGCTCGGTGGGGGTCGAGCGCAGCAGTTCGAGGGCGTGGTTCAGCACCGGCTGGACGACGTCGAACAGCTCGCCGCAGGCCTTTGGGCTGCCGGGGAACGACAGCACGAGCGTGGAGCCGCGGATGCCCGAGACGCCGCGGCTGAGCATGCCGTGCGGCTTGACCCGCATCGAGAACGCGCGCATGGCCTCATCAATGCCCGGCGTACGACGGTCGTAGATCGGGCCGAGGGCCTCGGGCGTGACGTCGCGCGGGGCGAAGCCCGTGCCGCCGGTGACGAGGATCAGCTCGGGCGCGTCGGCGGCATCCGTCCAGGCGCTGACCTGCGCGGCGATCTGGTCGGCCTCGTCGGGGACGATCGCGCGGGCCGCGATGTCGAAGCCGCTCATGACGGCCTTCTCGGCCAGCAGGTCGCCGGAGCCGTCCTCGCGCGCGCCGTGGAAGACGCCGTCGGAGACCGTCAGCACGCAGGCGCGCATCACGCCTCCGGGCGCCGCCACGAGCCGCTCTTGCCGCCGTCCTTCTCCCACAGCGCGATGCCGTCGATGGAGATCGTGGGGTCGGTCGACTTGAGCATGTCGTGCACACAGAGGGCGGCGGCGCTGGCGGAGACGAGCGCCTCCATCTCGACGCCGGTGCGGCCCTCGACCGCGCACTCAGCCTCGACGCGGACGCAGCCGGCGGCGCGATCGACCGTGAGGTCGACGCGGACGTGGTCGAGCAGCAGCGGGTGGCAGAGCGGCAGGAGGTCGGGCGTGCGCTTGGCGGCCGCGATGCCGGCGACGCGGGCGGTGGCGAGGACGTCACCCTTGGCCACGGTCCCGTCCTCGATCTTGGCCAGCGCGACATCGTTCATGTGCACTTCAGCGCGTGCGAGCGCACGGCGGCGGGTGATGGGCTTGTCGCCAACATCGATCATGCGGACATCCGTCATGCGCAGGAGTGTATTCGGTTAGCGTCGGAAGGTATGCTTTTGGGGAGCGTCATCCCCCGACGGCGCCCTCGCGAAAGGGGTGGGACATGGCTCCCACGGACACCCTCAAACCACAGGATTGGACGGAGGTCGTCTCGCCGCCCGCTGAGCTGCTCGCGGCGATCCGCGAGCTGGTCCCGGCTGGCGACGGACCGCTGACGACCGAGCAGCTCGTGCGGCTCTCCGCCGAGATCGCAGCCCACGAGGAGCTCTGGCGCCCGCTTGTCGTCGCCGACCCCGATCGGCGCCGCTACCGCCTGCTCTACGAGGACGACCGCGTCGACAGCTGGCTGATCATGTGGATGCCGGGGCAGGGCACCGGCTTCCACGACCACGCGATCTCCGGCGTCGGCCTCGTCGGCGTCGATGGCGCGGTCACGGAGAAGCAGATGCGCCTGCCGAGCGGCTCCTTCGACGTCGAGGTACGCAACGGCGATACCCGAGAGGGACCCGCCGGCTACATCCATTCGGTGGCCCATCTTGAGGGCACGCCGGCGATCACGATCCACTCGTACTCGCCGCCGCTGATGGAGGTCGCGCAGTACCGCGTCGACGAGAACGGCGTCCTGCGCCGCGAGACGGAGCACGGCCGCCGCGAGCTGATCGACAACACGATCGCCGAAGTCGCACCCGACCTCGGCTGACGTACGGCTCCGCGGCGGGGGCTGACCCCGCGGTCACCTAGACGGCCGTCAGACCGAGCGGAGCTCCTCGGCGGCCGCGTCAAGCACTGCGAGCAGACGGTCGACGTCGGCCGCTGTGGTGTCCGGGCAGACGAGGCACATGTTGTGGAACGGGGTCACGAGGATCCCGTTGTTGAGCGTGACGAGGTGGAGCCACTCCTCAACGTCCGCGTCGTGCGCGTCGTGCGACTCGGTGCCGTTGCGGGGCATGTCGGCGCAGAAGCGGAACTCGGCGCGCGCGCCGAGACCGGCCACGACCCACGGCAGGGCGTGACGGTCGATGACGTCCTGCATGCCCGCGAGCATCCTGTCGCCGAGGTCACACATGCGCGCGAAGGCCTCCTCCGTGAGCACGTGCTCGAGCGTGCCGCGCGCCGCGGCCATCGACAACGCGTTGCCGGCCAGCGTGCCGCCGACCCCGCCCGTGTCGACGTAGTCGCCCATCGGATCCGCCGTGATCCGCGCGTCGACCTCGGCGGTCACGCCGTACGCACCGATCGGAACGCCACCGGCGATGCTCTTGCCCATCGTGACGATGTCGGGCTCGAGATCCCACGCCTGCGTGCAGCCGCCAGGACCAGCCGAGAACGTGTGCGTCTCGTCGATCACGAGCAGAGCGCCAGCCGCCTTGATCAGCCGCGTCGCCGCTTCCCAGTAGCCGGGATCGGGCAGGACGATGCCCATGTTCGTCAGCGCCGGCTCGGCCAGCACGCACGCCACGTCACCGTGGGCGAGCTCGCGCTCGAGCATCGCCAGATCGTTGAATTCCACGACGCGCGTCGTCAGGGCCGGATCGACCTGCGGCCCAACGTTGCCCGGCTTGCTCATCGGCACGCCGTCCTCGAGCGCGATGATCGTCTCGTCGACCGAGCCGTGGTAGCAGTAGCTCATGATCAGCACCTTCGGCCGGCCGGTCAGCTGCCGGGCGGTGCGCAGCACCCAGCGGTTCGCGTCGGTGGCCGTCAGCGCGAACGTCCACATGTCCATGCCGAAGCGGCGCGCGAGGTCGTCGGCCACCCAGATCGCGTCCTCCGTCGGCAGCATCGTGGTGACGCCGCCGAGCTCGTCAAGACGGCGCCGTACGGCGGCCACGGTCGCCTCTGGCGAGTGCCCGGCCATCGCGCCGGTGTCGCCGAGGCAGAAGTCGAGCAGCTCGTTGCCGTCGACGTCGGTGATGCGGTTGCCCTTCGCGCGCTCGAAGAAGAGCGCGTGCTGGCCCGCCCAGATCTGCATCCACTGCATCGGCACGCCGCCGATCATGTGGGCGTTGGCGCGCTCGGCGAGCTCCCGCGAGCGCGGGGTGCGGGCGGCAAGCGTGGCGCGCTCGCGCTCGATCAGCGCGGCGAGGCGGGTGCGGTCGATCTCGATGCGGTCGGTGCGCGGCATGGGGGCTCCCGGTCGTTTCCCTCCGGGATGGTACCCGCGCTGTCACGATGGCGGCCATGGAGCAGCCGCCCCTCGCCCGCGTGATCGCCGCGCTGCCGCCGAACGTGCCGTTCGTGGGGCCGGAGACGCTGGAGCGCCGGACGGGTGTGCCGTTCGTGGCGCGGCTCGGCGCCAACGAGAGCGCGTTCGGTCCGTCCCCGCTGGCGGTCGCCGCGATCGCGGCCGCCGCTGCGGACGGCTGGATGTACGGCGACCCCGAGGCGTTCGCCCTGCGCACCGCGCTGGCCGCCCACCACGGCATCGACCGCGCCAACATCGTCTGCGGCGTGGGCATCGACGGCGTGCTCGGCACGGTGGTGCGGCTGTTCGTCGAGCCCGGCACGCCCGTGGTGACGAGCCTCGGCGGCTATCCGACCTTCGCCTTCCACGTGCGTGCCGCCGGTGGTGTCTTGCATCAGGTGCCGTACCGCGATGACCGCGAGGATCTGACCGCGCTGGCCGAGCGCGCCCACGCGGAACGCGCTCGCGTCGTCTACGTGGCCAACCCGGACAACCCGATGGGAACGTGGTGGACGGGCACCGAGCTCACGGCGTTCCGCGCGGCGCTGCCTGCCGACACGCTGCTGTGCCTCGATGAGGCCTACGCCGACACGGCGCCACCGGAGGCAATCCCCGCCCTCGACGTCACCGACCCCGGCGTGCTGCGCTTCCGTACGTTCTCGAAAGCCTATGGGCTGGCCGGGCTGCGGGTCGGCTACGCGCTCGGGCACGCGGAGACGATCGCCGCCGGCGACCGCGTGCGCGACCACTTCGGCGTTGGGCGCGTCGCCCAGGCGGCCGCCCTCGCCGCGCTGGAGGATCAGACGCACCTCGCCGACTGCGTCCGACAGATCGCCGAGGGGCGCGAGCGCATCACACAGATCGCGCGTGCCAACGGGCTCGCGCCGATCACGAGCGCAGCGAACTTCGTCACCGTCGATCTCGGCCGCGACGGGCCCTTCGCGAAGGCCGTGCTCGACGAGCTCGGTCGGCGCGGGATCTTCCTGCGCATGCCCGGCGTGGCCCCGCTCGACCGCTGCATCCGCTTCGGCGTCGGGCTTCCCGCAGAGCTCGACGTACTTGAGCGCGAGCTGCCTGCGGTCATTGCCGCAACCTGACCGGCGTCAGATCACGGGCCGCCGGCCGTCATCTAGGGTGCGAGCAATGCCCCGTCGTCGTCTTATCCTCCCCCTGCTGGTCGCCCTCGTCGCCCTCACGTGGAGCAGCACGGCCGCGGCCAGCACGCTCGTCACCCGCAATCCGCAGGGGCAGGTGCGCCTCGAGGTCAACCGCGACGGCGTGGCGCTGATGACCGTGCGCGTCGCCGGCAAGGTGCAGCACATCCTCGCCTGGGGCGCCGTCAACCTCTCACGGGGACGGCTGCTGCTCGACTACTCCGGCGGCCAGGGCAAGAGCGGCGCCCAATGGCAGACGTTTCGCAACGCCTGCGGGCCCTACCGCGGTGGGGAGTTTCCCGGGAGCGAGCTGATCGTCGCCTCCTGCACCGCCCCCAACGGCAGCCATTGGGCGCTCCAGCAGTGGCGTCGCTCGGTCCGCAACTACGGCGGGATCACCGGCCCGGTTGAATTGCGCATCTCCCACTGGACCGGCGCCGCCCCAGACCTCGTGGTCTACGCGGACTGGTCGCGCTACGGCCCGAGCAAGACGGTCAAGTGGCCTCACATCTTCGGCACCTACTCGTGGCAGGGCATCCCCGTCGCCGTCGGTGAG
>CAJCBN010000120.1 GCA_903960645.1 uncultured Actinomycetes bacterium
AGGGGGCGCTGATGGCGCCGACCGAGGTGCTCGCCCTCCAGCATCTGCGCGGCGCCGAGCGTCTGCTCGAGCCGCTCGGCATCGAGATCGCCTACCTGTCGGGCGACGTGCCCGACAAGGAGCGCCGCGCGCGCCGCGCCCGCATCGCCGCCGGCGAGCCCCTGATCGCGATCGGCACGCACGCGCTGCTGCACACCGCCTTTCCCGACCTGCGCGTGCTGGTCGTCGACGAGCAGCATCGCTTCGGCGTGGCACAGCGCGCGAAGCTCCTGCACGGCGACGGCCCCGTCCCGCACGTGCTGCACATGACGGCCACGCCAATCCCGCGCTCGCTCGCGTTGACCGCGTTCGGCGACCTCGACCTCAGCGTCATCGACGAGCTGCCACCGGGCCGCCAGGAGATCAAGACGAGCATCGTTCCGGAGGCCAAGCGCGAGGACGGCTACCGCTGGATCGTCGAGCAGGTGGCGGCCGGTCGGCAGGCCTACGTCGTCTGCGCGCTCGTCGAGGAGAACCCCGAGGTCGAGGCGCGCGCCGCCGAGGAGGAGGCCGCGCGGCTCGCCGCCGGTCCGCTCAGCTCGGTGCGCGTCGCGTGCGCGCACGGGCAGCTGCCGGCCGCCGAGCGCCAGCGCGTCATGGCCGAGTTTGCCGCGGGTCGGGTTGACGTGCTCGTCGCGACGACGGTGATCGAGGTCGGCGTCGACGTGCCCAACGCAGCGGTGATGGTGGTGGAGGACGCGGATCGCTTCGGCCTCGCCCAGCTGCACCAGCTGCGTGGTCGGGTTGGTCGCGGCACGGCGCAGTCGTACTGCCTGCTCTACAGCTCGGCGGAGCCCACGCCGGACGGCCGTGCCCGGCTCGAGGCCCTGGTCGGGCACACGAGCGGCTTCGCACTCGCCGAGATCGATCTCGAGATGCGCGGCGAAGGCCGCCTGCTCGGCGAGGCGCAGAGCGGCCGCACCGACCTCCGCTACGCCCGCCTCCACAGCGACCGGCGCCTCCTCGACCGCGCCCGCGACGACGCGGCGCGCCTGCTGCGCGAGGGCGGCGACGAGATCCTCGAGCAGGCCGCCGAGGATCGCTTCGGCGAGTTGATCGCCGCGCTCCGCCGCGCCTGACCACCGTCAACTGACCAGAGGGGTCTGGCCCCTTTGCTCACACAATGGGGTCTGGCCCCTTTGATCACACAAAGGGGCCAGACCCCTCTGGTCAGTTGGTGGTGCCCGGTACCCTCCGCGCATGCGCATCGTCGCCGGTCAGCATCGTTCGCGCCGTCTCGCGGTCCCGCCGGGGAAGGGCGTGCGGCCGACCTCCGATCGCGCGCGTGAGGCGATCTTCGCGTCGCTCGGGTCGGCGGTCGTCGAGGCGCAGGTCCTCGACCTGTTCGCCGGTTCCGGAGCGATGGGGCTCGAGGCGCTGTCGCGCGGTGCGGCGCACTGCCGGTTCGTGGAGCGCGACGCGCAGGCGCTGGCGGCGATCCGCCGGAACCTCGCCGAGCTCGACGAGGTCGGCCGCGCCACCGTCGAGAAGGCCAACGCGTTGACGGTGCTCAAGCGCCTCGCGGCGGCGGGGGAGACCTTCGACCTGATCATCGTCGACCCGCCCTACGACGCGGTGGCGACGCTCGCGCCGACGCTCGCCGACCTGCTGCCGCGCGTGCTGGCGCCGGCGGGCCGGCTCGTCGTTGAGACCGCCGCCGGCGACGAAATCGCGCTGCCTGGCCTCGTCGAGCGCTACAACCGCCGCATCGCAGCCGCCCGGATCGTCATCCTTGGGGCTGCATGAGTCAGCGCATCGCCATCTGCCCCGGATCCTACGACCCCGTCACGTACGGGCACATCGACATCATCCGTCGCGCCTCGACGCTGTTCGACCACGTCGTCGTGGGCGTCGTCCGGCGCCCGAAGCACAAGGAGCCGCTGATTCCGGCCGACGAACGGGTGGCCCTCCTGCAGGAATCACTTGCAGATGTGCCGAACGTGAGTGTGGAGACGTTTACGGATCTCGTCGTCGAGTTCGCACGGGCCAAGGGCGCTTGCGCGCTGGTCAAGGGGCTCCGCGCCGTGTCCGACTTCGAGTGGGAATTTCAGATGCAGCAGCTCAACCACCATCTCGCAGCGGAAATCGAGACGGTCTATCTGGCCGCCCTCGGTCCGCTCTCGTTCGTCTCGTCCAGCGGCGTCCGCGAGATCGCCGCGTTCGGCGGGCCCGTCGAGAATCTCGTTCCACCGTGTGTCGTCCGCTGGTTCGACGACCATCCGACGTCACGTAGTATGTGAAGGAGTCTTCATGGATGTCCTCGTCCTCATTGACAAGCTCGACGAGCTTGTCCACAACGCCAAAGCCGTCCCGCTGACGGATCAGGTCCGCATCGACCGCGAAGAAATCTGGGAGATCCTCGACCAGATGCGCGCGACGATCCCGGACGAGATCAAGCAGGCGCGCTGGATCGTCAAGGAGCGTCAGGAGATGCTCGGCGAAGCCAAGCGCGAGTCTGAGCGCATCGTCGTTGAGGCGCGTGAGATCGCGCAGCGCGAGGCGTCGCAGCAAGAGGTCGTGCGGCTGGCCGAGCGTCAGGCGCAGGAGATCCTCGAGAACGCACGCAATCGCGAGCGCGAGATTCGGCTCGGCGCGGAGGACTACGCCGACGAGATTCTCGGCACGCTCGAGGCGAACCTCGGCAAGTTCCTCGGCGCCGTTCAGCGTGGGCGTGGCCAGCTGGCCAGTTCCTCGCCGGAGCGCACGTCGGGCGGCTCGGCGCAGTTCACCGAGATCACCTCCTGACCCCGGGACGGCGGCTCCGGCCATGATCGATCTCTCGCAGCTCCGGCTCGAGCCGGGCGTCGAGCGTTCGGTCGAGGTTCCCGTCGTCGTTCCCGTGCTCGGGATTGGCGGCGTCGATTACGAGGGGCCGCTGTCGCCGCCGATCGCGCGCGTCAACATCACTCGCCTCCTGACCGGGCTGTTGCTGCGCCTGCGCCTGCAGACGACGATCACCGGCCCCTGTCATCGCTGCCTGGAGCCGGCCTCGGTGCCCGTGGCGATCGACGCACGCGAGTATCAGGCCGACCATCCCGAGGTGGGCGCCGAGTCCGAAGAGGTCTGCGACTACCTGCAGGGCGATGAGCTCGACGTCGGCGCGTGGGCGGGAGACGCGATCGTGCTGTCGATGCCCCACAAGATTCTCTGCCGCGAGGACTGCCAGGGACTGTGCCCGTCGTGCGGTACGAACCTCAACACGGGAACCTGTCAGTGCCCGCCGCCCGAGGCTGACAACCGCTGGAGCGCGCTCCAGCAGCTCGTCGAGGACGACACCGAGGGGTAGTGCCGCGAGACCCCGTCGGGGTCCGCTACGCTCCGCCGCGATATGGCAGTCCCGAAACGGAAAACATCCAAGGCCCGACGCGACAAGCGCCGTGCCACGCACAAGATCGCCTCCCCCGTGGTGGCGACCTGCAGCGTCTGTTCGGCACCCAAGCTGCCGCATCGCGTGTGCCCGAGCTGCGGAACGTATCGCGGCAAGCGGTACATCATCGATAACGCCCCCCTGGCGTAGCCCGTGGGGATCGTCATCGCGGTCGACGCGATGGGTGGTGACACCGCGCCGCTATCGGTCGTGGAGGGCGTGCGCGCCGCGGTGGCGTCGTCCGATCTCTCTGTGCTGCTCGTCGGTGACGAGGCCGTGCTCGCCCCGCTGGTCGGGGACGACCCTCGGATCACGATTCGCCATGCCCCGCACGTGGTGCCGCAGGACGCCGAGCCGGTCGGCGCAGTGCGCCACGGTGAGGGCACCTCGATCGTCGTCGCCGCGCGCACGGTCGCAGCCGGTGAGGCACAGGCGCTCGTGTCCGCCGGGCATTCCGGTGCGACGCTCGCCGCCGCCACGCTGATCATCGGCCGCGCCGCCGGCATCGCGCGTCCGGGACTCGCCGCCGTCCTGCCCGGCTCCGAGCGGCCGACGGTGCTGATCGACGCGGGCGCGAACATGGACACGACCCCGCAGCAGCTCCACCAGTTCGCGCACCTCGGCAGCGCCTTCGCGGAGCACCTGCTGCGCAT
>CAJCBN010000121.1 GCA_903960645.1 uncultured Actinomycetes bacterium
CAGTGGCCGACTGGTCCCGGTGATCGACCGCGCCTATCCGTGGTTCGAGGCGGCGGATGCGCTGGCGCACATGGAGGGGCCCGGCAAGGTCGGCAAGGTGCTGCTCGACTTCGCCTCGTAGGCGGCCGCGCGGATCGTTCGTCCTCAGGCACCTGCGCGCCCACGCGTAAGCACTTACGAGCGCTGGCCGACGAAGAGCCATCATGGACTTCCTCCGCCGCCTACCGCTTCCCTTCCCGTACCCGAACCGGCAGAATCAGCACGCATGCCCGACGACGCAGCCATCGACATCGAGCTCACACGCCGGGCGCGAGCCGCGCACCGCACGGGCGACCTGGCGACGGCCCAGCGGCATGCGGCCGAGCTGTGGCTCCGCTACCAGCGGCAGGCAGTGGTCGCCTCCCGCCGCGTGGCCCGCGGTGCAGAGCAGGACGACGTGCTCGGGTGCATCGGCGTGCGTTTCGTCCGCTGGGTCTACGCCGGTCACGAGGACCCGCGCAACATGATCGGGCTCATCAACCAGATGGCGTCGTTCGCCTACGGCGACGTCCAGCGCACCGAGGCCCGCCAGCCGCCCACGATCGAGGAGATCGACGGGGCGGTCTACGAGGAGCACGAACTCGACGGCATCCTCGACCGCGACCTGCTCGAGCGCCTCTACCCCGTGCTCAACGAGCGCGAGCGCCTGATCATCGACCGCACCCTCGATGGCGTCGCCGACGATGCCATCGCCGCCGAGCTCGAGATCGACCCCAACAACCTCCACCAGATCCGCTGGCGGGCGCACAAGCGCCTGCGCGCGGAGGCCGAGCGGCAAGAATTGGAGGCGTGATGAACGACGACCTCGACATCCTCCTGGGCAATCTGCTCGTCGATGCCTGCGCCGCGCTCGACGAGCAGCGCCTCGATGCCTTCGACGCCATCGTGGAGCGGGCGGGCGAGCACCGGCAGGAGCTCCTCGACATGGTCGACGTCGCGCTCTCGCTGCGCGGCCCTGCGGAGCCCAGTGCCGCGCAGGTCGAGGCGCTGGCCCTGTCGCCGATGTTCGACATGCGCCCGTGGCCCGAGATCCTCGAGTCGGCACGCCTCGCAGCCAGCATCAAGCGCCCGACGCTGCTCGCGCAGCTGGCGGAGCGGCTCGGCATCCGCGGCGAGGCCGCCGCCGAGCGGTTGGAGGAGCGCTATCACGAGCTCGAAACCGGCCAGCTCGCCCCCGCCCGCGTGCAGCCCGCGCTGCTCGACGCGCTCGGCGACCTGCTGGGCGGGATCCGCGAGACGCTCGCGGCGACGCGCTTCAACCCGATGCCCGACCTTGGACCGTCAGCGGTGCTCAACCGGAGCGGGACGTTCGAGACCCACATGCTGATGGACGCCGCTCCGGCGACCTTCGAGCCCGAGCCGACGAGCGCTGCGGAGCGCAGGGTCGACGAACTCTTCGGCGTCTAGTCCAGGCCCTCGTAGTCGTGCCGTTGCGGGCGACGGGTGATGTAGCCGTAGTTGTAGAGCCGCCAGGCCATCGATAGCGCAGAGACGTTGAAGCGCTCGGCCTGCGCGACGACGTCCGCGCCGTGCACGTCAACAGCGGTGTGGATGCGAGCCTCGGGCATGAGGAGCTCGGCGGCGAAGCGGTTGGCCTCGCGTTCGCGGATCTGCTCGGGCGTCTTGGCCTGCTCGCGCGCCGCCGGAACGTGATCGTGCGTGCGCGTGACGACGAGGTCGGCGATGTCGTCCTTGTGCAGCTGCCAGTGACCGACCTCGTGCGCGATCGTGAAGCGGCGGCGGCGCGGCCAGCGCGCGCCCTCGGCGGCATTGACGGAGATCTCCCGCTCGCGGATCCGCAGCATCCCCGAGACGCCGTCGTCCAGCGGGGCGTCCTTGACGAGCAGCCCGAGGAACGACGCGGCGATGTCCTCCACGGGCACGACCTCGTCCCCATCCAGCGGATACACGTCGGCATAGCGCGCGAGCAGGTCGCGCGCCGCGAGGATCTCGCGATCTTCCGTGACAGCCATGCGGTCTATCGTACCGAGCGCGCGGGCCAACCCGGCCCCAGAGATGCCAAGGCGCGGCAAATCGGGATCCGGATCCAAACCTGCACAACCACGGCGAATCTGGATCCGGATCCAAACCTGCACAACCACGGCGAACCTGGATCCGGATCCAGTTGTGCACCCCGTCGGTCGATCCGGGTCCGAAACGGCTGCAGTGCTGGCCATAAGCGGGCCTCAGACTCCCGCTGAACCAAATGGTTCACTAGTGAAGATCACTGATTCATCTGCACCGCCGGATCGAATACACTCCGGCGTATGCGCAAGCCCGACCACAGCGGCGGTCTCTACGACCGGCGATTCGAGCACGATGCCTGCGGGCTCGGCACGGTCGTGCACCTCGATGGCGTGGCCTCGCACTCGGTGGTGGATCAGGCGCTGACCGTCCTCGAGCGTCTCGACCACCGTGGCGCCACCGGTGCCGATCCCGAGACCGGTGACGGCGCCGGCATTCTCATCCAGATGCCGCACCGCTTCCTGGCGCGGGTCGCCAGCGAGGAGGGCATCGACCTGCCGGCCGCCGGCGACTACGGCATCGGCATGGTCTTCCTCCCCCACGACGCCGGCACGCGCCTGCGCTGCTCCGAGATCGCCGTGCGCATCGTCGCCGAGGAGGGTCATCGCGCCGTCGGCTGGCGCGAGGTCCCCGTCGTCCCCGAGGCGATCGGTCCCCTCGCCCGCGAGACCGCGCCGCTCGTCCGCCAGCTGATCATCGAGCGCCGCCACGGCTCGCTCGACGCCTTTGAGCGCAAGCTCTACGTGATCCGCCGTCGCATCCAGAAGACCGTCAACGCCGCCGGCATCTCCGACGCCGAGTTCGCGATCACGAGCATGTCGGCCAAGACCGTCGTCTACAAGGGCCTGCTGCGCGCCACGCAGGTGCGCTCCTACTACCCGGACCTGTCCGACCCCGACGTCGAATCGGCACTCGCCCTCGTCCACTCGCGCTTCTCCACCAACACGCTCGGTACGTGGGACCTCGCGCACCCGTTCAACATGATCGCGCACAACGGTGAGATCAACACGGTGCGCGGCAACACCAACTGGCTGTCCGCCCGCGAGCCGCAGCTGCACAGCAAACTGTTCGGCGGCGACCTGCAGAAGCTGTACCCGATCACGGAGGAGCGCTGGTCCGACTCGGCCAAGCTCGACGCCGCCCTCGAGCTGATCGTCCAGGCCGGCCGGCCGCTTGAGCATGCGCTGGCCATGTTGATCCCGCCCGCCTGGAACGACAGCACCCTCGAGATCGACGACGACGTCCGCGCCTTCTACGAGTACCACACCACGCTGATCGAGCCGTGGGACGGCCCCGCCGCCGTGATCGCCACCGACGGTGAGAAGGTCGTCGCCACGCTGGACCGCAACGGGCTCCGCCCCGGCCGCTGGCTCCGCACGCGGGACGGCATCTGCGTCCTCGCCTCGGAGATCGGCGTCCTCGACATCCCCGAGTCGGAGATCGTCGAGACCGGGCGCCTCGAGCCGGGCCGCATGCTGATGTTCGACACCGCATCGGGCCGGGTCGTCCAGGACCGTGAGATCAAGCGCGTGCTGTCGCGCAAGCGTCCCTACCGCCAGTGGCTCGACCAGTACAAGCTGCACCTCGACGACCTCCGCCCGCAGCAGGGCATCGGCATCGACGAGCAGGCGCTCCCGCTCCAGCACCGCATCTTCGGCTACACCCGCGAAGACCTGTCGCTGCTGCTCACGCCGATGGCCACGACGGGCGGCGAGCCGCTCGGCTCCATGGGCGACGACACGCCGCTGGCCGCGCTGACGAGCCGCAACCGCCTGCTCCCGTCGTACTTCAAGCAGCAGTTCGCGCAGGTGACGAACCCGCCCGTCGACTCCGAGCGCGAGCGCCTCGTGATGAGCCTGCGCGTCGGCGTCGGCGCGATCGGGAACCTGCTGACGGAGACGCCCGAGCACTGCCGCCGCGTCACGACGCTGTCGCCGATCCTGACGAACGGCGACCTCGAGAAGCTGCGCGCGCTCCGCCGCGACGGCTTCCGCGCCGCAACGATCTCGACGCTCTACCCCGTCGCCGACGGCGAGCAGGGGCTGGCCCGCGCCCTCGAGATGGTCTCCCGCGAGGCCTCGCAACTGGTCTGGAGCGGCACGACGATCGTGATCCTGTCGGATCGCGGGGCCGACGAGACGATGGCGCCGATCCCGCCGCTCCTCGCGACCGCCGCCGTTCACTCGCACCTCGTCCGGCAGGGTGCGCGCACGATGTGCGGCCTCGTCGTCGAGTCGGGCGAGCCGCGCGAGACCATGCACATGGCGCTCCTGATCGGCTACGGCGCGGCCGCGGTCAACCCGTATATCGCCCTCGAGACCCTGCGCGACCTGCACGCCAAGGGCGAGTTTGGGGACCTCGAGCTCGGCGAGGCGCGCAAGCGCTACGTCCAGGCGCTCGGCAAGGGCCTCCTGAAGATCTGCTCGAAGATGGGCATCTCGACGATCCAGAGCTATCGCGGTGCGCAGATCTTCGAGGCGGTCGGTCTCGGCCGCACGCTGGTCGACCGCTACTTCCCCGGCACCATCTCGCGCGTCGGCGGCCTTGAGCTCGGCGATATCGCGGACGAGATCCGCGAGCGCTACGCACTCGACGTCGATCCGCTCCAGCCGGAGGATCTCCTTGACGCCGGCGGCGAGTACCAGTTCCGCATCGGTGGCGAGCGCCACGCGTGGCGCCCCGAGTCGATCGTCAACCTGCAGCGCGCCGTCCGGGATGACGCCTACGCGAGCTACCGCGCCTTCGCCGACGAGATCGACGCGGGTACGGATCGGGCGATCTCGCTGCGCGACGTGCTCGAGCTCGTGCCGGCGGGGCCCCCGCTGCCGCTCGACGAGATCGAGCCGTCCAGCGAGATCGTCAAGCGCTTCGTGACGGGCGCGATGAGCATGGGCTCGATCTCGCGCGAGGCGCACGAGACGCTCGCGATCGCGATGAACCGGCTCGGCGGCCGCTCGAACACCGGCGAGGGCGGCGAGGATCCCGTGCGCTCGACCCCGGACGCGAACGGCGACCTGCGCCGCTCCGCGATCAAGCAGGTCGCCTCGGGCCGCTTCGGCGTGACCGCTCCCTACCTCGTTGATGCGGACCAGATCCAGATCAAGATGGCGCAGGGCGCGAAGCCCGGCGAGGGCGGCCAGCTGCCGGGCCACAAGGTCGACGACTACATCGCACGGCTCCGCCACTCGACCCCGGGCGTCGGTCTGATCAGCCCGCCGCCGCACCACGACATCTACTCGATCGAGGATCTCGCGCAGCTGATCCACGACCTCAAGTGCGTCAACCCGGCTGCCGACATCTCCGTCAAGCTCGTGGCCGAGGCCGGCGTCGGCACCGTCGCCGCGGGCGTCGCGAAGGCGAAGGCGGAGCACATCGTCATCTCCGGCCACGACGGCGGCACCGGCGCGTCACCGCTGTCGAGCCTCAAGTACGCCGGGCTGCCATGGGAGATGGGCCTCGCCGAGGCGCACGAGGTGCTGGTGATGAACGACCTTCGCGGCCAGGTGACGCTGCAGGTCGACGGCGGGCTGCGCACCGGCCGCGACGTCCTCGTCGGCGCGCTCCTCGGCGCCGAGGAGTTTGGCTTCTCCACCGCCCCGCTGATCGCAGCTGGCTGCATCATGATGCGCGTCTGCCACCTCAACACGTGCCCCGTCGGCATCGCCACGCAGGATCCGGTGCTGCGCGAGCGCTTCCGCGGCACGCCCGAGCAGATCGTCCGCTACTTCCTGTTCGTCGCCGAGCACCTGCGCGAGTTGATGGCAGAGCTCGGTGTGCGTACCGTCGACGACCTGATCGGTCGCCGCGATCTTCTGCGCGAGCGCACGGAGCGCCCGGTCTGGCTCGAGAGCCTCGACCTCACCCCGCTCCTCGCCCATGCCCGCCAGGCCGGCGAGCCGGCACCGATCCGTACGAGCCCCCAGCACCATGCCCTGGAGGACAAGCTCGACCCCGCGATCATCGTCGAGGCCGAACCGGCACTCGCCACCGGCACGCCGATCGTGATCGAGCGCCGGATCCAGAACATCAACCGCACCTTCGGCGCGATGCTGGCGGGCGAGATCGTCCGTCGCGTCGGTCCGCAGGGCCTGCCCGACGGCACGATCACGCTGCGGGTTCACGGTGCCGGCGGGCAGAGCTTCGGCGCCTTCGCGATGACCGGCACCGACATCGAACTGACCGGCCCCGTCAACGACTACCTCGGCAAGGGCCTGTCTGGCGGTCGCATCGCGGTCCGCGCGGCTGCCGACGCCGGCTACGACGTCGCGCACTCGACCTACGTCGGCAACGTCGCTCTCTACGGTGCCACCAGCGGTCAGGCCTTCCTGCGCGGCCGCGCCGGCGAGCGCTTCTGCGTCCGCAACTCGGGCGCGACCGCGGTCGTCGAGGGGGTCGGCGACCACGGCTGCGAGTACATGACCGGCGGCGTCGCCGTCATCCTCGGCCCGACCGGCCGCAACTTCGCCGCGGGCATGTCCGGTGGCGTCGCCTACGTGCTGGACGCCGACGGCCGCTTCGCACAGCGCGTCAACCCCGCCAGCGTCTCGCTGGAGCCCGTCGAGGCCGCTGCGGATCGCGAGCTCCTCAAAGCACTGCTGGAAGAGCACGTCGCGCGCACCGACTCCCCGGTCGCCGCCGCGCTGCTGAAGGACTGGACCGGTGCGCTCAAGCGCTTCGTGAAGGTCATGCCCGACGACTACGCGCGCGTGCTCGCCGAACGTGCCGCCCGCGACGAAGAGGCGGCGATCGCCGGTGACTGACCCCAAGGGCTTCCTCCAGATCCAGCGGCGCCTGACGCCGTACCGCCCCGTCGAGGAGCGGCTCCGCGACTACGCCTTCGTGGCCCCCACGGCCGAGGTCGGCCAGGTGCGCGAGCAGGCGCGGCGCTGCATGGACTGCGGCGTGCCGTTCTGCCACACCGGCTGCCCGCTCGGCAACTTGATCCCCGAGTGGAACGACCTCGTCGAGCGCGACCACTTCCGCGAGGCCATCGACCGCCTGCACGCGACCAACAACTTCCCGGAGTTCACCGGCGCCGTCTGCCCTGCTCCCTGCGAGGAGGCCTGCGTGCTCGCCCTCGAGGACGAGCCGGTCACGATCAAGCAGGTCGAACTGAAGATCGTCGAGGAGGCCTTCGAGCACGGCTGGGTCACCCCGCAGACCGCGGAGCGCGCGACGGGTAAGCGGGTTGCGGTGATCGGCTCCGGGCCCGCCGGTCTGGCCGCCGCGCAGCAGCTGGTGCGCGAAGGCCACGGCGTCACCGTCTTCGAGCGCGACGATCGCCTCGGCGGCCTGCTCCGCTACGGCATCCCCGATTTCAAGCTGGACAAGCACATGATCGATCGCCGCCTCGAGCAGCTGGAGGCCGAGGGCATCGAGTTCGCGACCGGCATCGAGGTTGGCCGCGACCTCTCCCTCGAGGAGCTCAAGGCCGGAGTCGACGCCGTCATCCTCGCCACGGGCGCGCAGCGCCACCGCGACCTCTACCTGCCGGGCCGCGAGCTGGCCGGTATCGAGTACGCCATG
>CAJCBN010000122.1 GCA_903960645.1 uncultured Actinomycetes bacterium
CACCGAGCTCGGCCTGCCCCTGCTCCAGCCCGAGCGCGCGGTCGACGCCCTTGCGGCCCTGCGCGCCGCCGAGCCGACTGCGATCGCCATCTGCGCCTACGGCCAGCTGCTGCCCGCCGAGCTGCTCGCCATCTGCCCGTGGCTCAACCTGCATCCCTCGCTGCTGCCGCGTTGGCGCGGCGCCGCGCCGATCGAGCGCGCGCTGATGGCCGGCGACGAGGCGACGGGCGTCGCGATCATGGAGACCGTGCTCGCGCTGGACGAGGGGCCGCTGGTAGCGGTCGCTCCGATCCCGCTGACGCCGGAGTTCGATACGGCCGCGCTCGAGGCCGAGGCGCTGCGGCTCGGCGTGCCGGCCCTGGTCCAGGCCCTCGTGGCGGCGGCCGACGGCTCGCTGTCGGCGACGCCGCAGGCGCCCACGGGTGCCACCTACGCCGCCAAGCTGGAGCGCGCGGATCGCCTCGTCGATCCGCTGGTGCACGGCGTGCAGGAGACGCTCGACCGCATTCGCGCGTTGCGCCCGCAGATTGGCGCTCTGCTCGCCCTCGACGACGAGACCTTCACCATCTGGCGTGCCCGCTCGGCCGCGGACCCGCTCGCCGCAGGCGCCGTGGTGGTCGACGGTGAGCGCCTGCTGGTCGGGCTGAGCGACGGAGCCGTCGAGCTCGTCGAGCTGCAGACCGCGGGCAAGCGCGCACTGGCGACGCCCGAGTGGCTGCGCGGCCGCCGCACGCTCCCGGCGCGGGCGACGCGGCCGGCATGACGCCGCGCGACTCCGCCCGCACCGTGGCCCTCGACGTCCTGCTGCGCCAGGAAAAAGAGGACGCCTGGGTCGATCGCGCCTTCAGCGCCGAGGCCGCGCGTGCCCGGCTCGATCCGCGCGACCGCGGCCTCGCCTCGCAGCTGACGAACGGCACGGTCAAGGCCCAGCGGCTGCTCGACGCCTGCGTGCACGCGCTCGCCGATCGCGACCCCGCCAAGCTCGACCCGACGACGCGCTGCATCGTCCGGCTCGGCGCCTTCCAACTGCTGTTGCTCGACCGCATCCCGCCGCACGCGGCCGTCTCGACGTCCGTCGACCTCGCCACCAAGCGTCGTGGCAAGGGTGGCGCCGGCCTGGTCAACGCGCTGCTGCGCCGCGTGGCCGAGGGCGGGCGCGCCTGGGTCGAGGCGCTACCCGACGAGACGATCCAGGACGCCGCGCTGGTGCGCTCCTACCCCGACTGGATCGCGGAGCTGTGGGCGGACGCCTACGGCCCAGAGGCGTCGCGGGCCCTGATGGACGCGGGTAACGCGACGCCCGAGGTGGCCTTCCGCGTGTCCTCCCTGCGACTCGGTGCCGACGAGCGCGTGGCCGAGGAGTTTGCCCGGCTCGACTGCGCGCTGCGCCCCGACGACGAGGTGCCGAGCGCCTGTGTCGTGGAGGGCTCGGTGGATATCGCGGCGACCACCGCGTTCCGCAACGGCGATCTGATCCCGATGAGCCGCAGCGCCCAGCGCATCGCGCCGTTCCTCGGCCCGGAACCCGGCATGCGCGTGCTCGACGCCTGCG
>CAJCBN010000123.1 GCA_903960645.1 uncultured Actinomycetes bacterium
CCGGGGACGACGGCCGCGGCCTGAGGATGCGACGAAGGGGTCAGACCCTTTCGTCGCATTACCGCTCGGGCGCCTGTGGCTAGCTCGTGCGAGTGCAGCGATCAATGCGACGAAAGGGTCTGACCCCTTCGTCGCATCAATCGCCCCGTCTCGCAGGAAGCTCGGCAGAACGCCTAGCGCAGCTTCGCCATCCGCTTCTGCGCCTCGGGCAGGACGCGGTCGAAGACCGCGATTGCCTCGTCAATCTGGTCGCGCGTGGTGATCAGCGGCGGCGAGATCTGGATCGCCGGGTCGCCACGGTCGTCCGCGCGGCACAAGAGGCCCTCCGAGAGGAGGGTCGGCGAGAGGAAGTCGCGCAGCAGCACGTTGCACTCCTCCTCGCTGAACGTCTCCTTGGTAGCGCGGTCCTTGACCAGCTCCATCGCCCAGAAGTAGCCAGCACCGCGGACGTCGCCGATGATCTCGTGGCGCTCCATCAGGCCGTGCAACTGGTCACGCAGGTAGCCCTCGTTGTTGCGGACGTTCTCAAGGACGCCCTCGCGCTCCATGATCTCGAGGTTCTTCAGCGCAGCGGCGGCGACGATCGGATGGCCGCCGAAGGTGATGCCGTGCAGGTACATGGCCTCGGTCTCGAGCAGCTTGTCGGCGATGCGGTCGCCGAACAGGACCGCTCCCATCGGCTGGTAGCCCGAGGTCAGGCCCTTGGCGCACGTGATGATGTCGGGTTCGTAGTCGAAGCGCTGGGCGCCGAACCACTCGCCGAGGCGGCCGTAGCCGCAGATCGTCTCGTCGGCCGCGTGCAGGACGCCGTACTCCCGGCAGATCTCGTTGACGCGCTGGTGGTACTCGGGGTGCGGGGTGAAGCAGCCGCCGGCGTTCTGCACCGGCTCCATGATCACCATGCCGACGGTCTCCGGACCCTCGAACTCGATCACCTCGGCGACCTCCTCGGCGCAGCTGAGGTTGCACCCACCCTGATCCGCGCAGTACTTGCAGCGGTACGGGTTGGTCGGCGCGACGTGGCGGACGCCGGCCATCAGCGGCTCGAACGGCGTGCGGATGCTGGTGATGCCAGTCAGCGAGAGCGCGCCATAGGTCGTGCCGTGGTACGCGATCTGGCGGGCGATCACCTTGCGCCGCATGGGCTCACCGTTGGCGTTGTGGTACTCGCGGGAGAGCTTGATGGCGCCCTCGACGCCCTCCGAACCGCCCGAGACGAAGAAGGAGCGGTTGATCGAGTCTGGCGTGAGCTCGGCGAGCTTCGTCGCGAGCTCGATGGCGCGCGGGTGCGAGTAGGTCCAGTTCGTGTAGTACGGCAGTTCCATCGCCTGCTCGAGCATGGCCCGGCCGATCTCCTCGCCGTGCGAGTAGCCGATCTGCACGGTGAACAGCCCGCTCAGGAAGTCCATGTACTTGTTGCCGTTCGAGTCGTACAGGAAGATGTCCTCACCACGCACCATCACGGGGTGCTTGTCCGGGTCATAGCCGGCCATCTGGGTGAAGTGGAGCCACAGGTGCTTGATCGCCTGCTCCTGCAACTTCGCGGTGTCCATTGTCGCCATGGGTATCGCCTCCTGACCACATGGTAAGGGACACGACGGCAGACTGGGGCAACGTGGCGAGCGGCGGTATGCTGCCGAGCATCGCGAGCGCCGCCGGACGCGGCAGGAGGCCAGACCATGGCGATCGATCAGGGAACGGGAACGCGGACCGCGGAGTTGCAGGCCGAGCGCGAGCGCTGGGTGTCGGCCTCCGTGGCGACGCAGCCGATCTTCGTTGACCACGCGCACGGCGCGCGGATTACCGACGTCGAGGGGCGCGAGTTCATCGACTTCGTCGGTGGCATCGGCTCGCTCAACTGCGGGCACACGCCGGCAGCCGTCGTCGCGGCCGTCCAGGAGCAGGCCGCGCGCTACATGCACCAGATGTACTCCGTCGTGCAGTACGAGGGCTACATCGAGACCGTCAAGCGCATGGTGGCGTGCCACCCCGGGGCCGGGCCGTTCAAGGGCCTGCTGCTGAACTCGGGAGCCGAGGCCGTCGAGAACGCCGTCAAGATTGCGCGCTACGCGACGAACCGGGACGCGATCATCTGCTTCGACCAGGGCTTCCACGGGCGCACGCTGATGGGCATGTCCCTGACGTCGAAGCCCATGCCCTACAAGAAGGGCATGGGGCCGTACGCCGCCGAGATCTACCGCTCGCCGGCGCCGTACCCGTATCGCGGCGTGTCGGCCGAGGAGGCGCTCGAGGGCTTCCGCAAGGTGCTCAAGAGCCAGATCGACCCCTCGCAGGTCGCTGCGGTCATCCTCGAGCCCGTGCAGGGTGAGGGTGGCTTCCTGCCGATGCCGAGCGAGTTCATCCATGGCGTCCACGCGCTCTGCCAGGAGCACGGCATCATCTACATCTCCGACGAGGTGCAGGCCGGCATGGGCCGCACGGGCACACCGTCGGCGATCGAGCACCACGGCATCTCGCCGGATCTGGCGACGTGGGCCAAGTCGATGGGCGGCGGCATGCCGATCTCCGGCGTGACCGGCCGGGCGGACCTGCTCGACGCGGTGCACCCCGGCGGGCTTGGCGGCACGTTCTGCGGCAACCCGGTCGCCTGCGCCGCGGCGATCGTCGCGCTCGACCAGGTGCTCGACCCCGACTTCCAGGCACACGCCACGGCGTTCGGCGATGATCTGCGCGCCCGGCTCGACGCGATTGCATCCCGCCACGAGAACGTCGGCGAGGTGCGCGGTCTCGGCGCCATGCTGGCGATGGAATTGGTGCAGGATCGGGCGACGAAGGCACCGGCGGCCGAGGAGACCGCCCGCATCGTCGCGCTGGCCCGTGACCGCGGCCTGATCCTGATGGGTTCAGGGCTCTACGGGAACGCGATCCGGGTGCTCGTGCCCCTGGTGGCGACGCCGGACGACCTCGACGAGGGCTTCGCGATCCTCGAGGAGTCGCTCGCAGACGCCTTCGCCGGACGCTAGGAACGCGGGGCGGGGCAGGGCGCCGAAGGGTGCCCGCCCCGCCTCCGCGTGCGCTGCCGCGTGGGGTGGATCGACGGCCCACGCCGGTCCGAGGGGCGGGGTTTTGCTGCCGTGACCTTGTGGCATTCGCCACCAGTTTGCAGGGGTTTTTCACCACAGCGTGGCGATTCGATGCTACCTTCGGCATCTGAATGTCGAACACACGGAGCACCTCGCTCCGGCCGTCGGTTTCGCTTCTCGCGCTGTTGGTCGTTGCCTGCATGATCGTCGTCACGCCCGCCTCGGCGGCGTGGAAGACGCACCGTGCGCCCGCTGCGGAGCGAGCGGCGCTCGCCCTGCGGGCCACGAACGGACAGGCCGTCGAGGCCAAGCGGACGGCAGGCCGCATCGACCGCCAACTGCAGGACCTTCGTCGTGAGCAGACGCGGCTGACGCTCGTCGAACAGGCCGCAAGGGCCAAACTCAGCGCCGCTGCTCCCGCCACCGGCGGCCGGGCGACGGCGCTGTTGGTCGTGGTCGCGCGGGAGCGGCGTGCGCTCGAGCGCACACGCCGTCAACTGCGTGCCGACCTCGCCGTCAGCCGCGCCGAGGCAGCCAAGGCGCAGGCTCGCCGCGCCGTCGTGCTCGGTGGCCTCACGCTGGTGCAGCGCCAGCGCGTGCTGCGCGCCGACCGCACGCGGCAACGGCAGGCCCGAGCGCGTCGGGCAACGGCCCACGAGCGGACGCTGCTGACGCCGGTGGCCCTCGCTCCCGCGGGTGCACCGGGCGCAAATGGAGTGGCCTTGGCCGCACGGCTCGCAGCGCCGCCGCGAACGGCTGCGGCCCCGGGCATCGGGGCGATCGCCGCGGCCTACGCCCTCACCCAGCTCGGCGTGCCGTACCGCGCCGCCGGCTACTCGCCGACGATGGGCTTTGACTGCTCGGGCCTGCTCTACTGGGCCTTCGCCCAGGCCGGTGCGCAGATCCCGCGGTCCTCGGGTGACATCTGGCGCTCCGGTCGGCGCGTCACGCGGGCCGCCGCCCAGCCGGGCGACCTCGTCTCCTTCCATGGGCAGGGGCATGTCGGCCTCTACCTCGGGGAGGGCCTCTACGTGCATTCGACCAAGGCCGGCGACGTCGTGCGCGTGCACGCGATTGCCGACCGCTCCGACCTCGACGGGTTCGTGCGACTCGGATGAGGCCCGGCACTCGTTCCAGCGGCAGTTCCAGCGGTCGCTGCTACCCTGTGGGGCAGATGCGGCACCCTCGGAGACCACGCCTCCGGCCCGTCGCAGCGCTGATCGCGCTGCTTTTCGTGGCCCTCGCCGCCGGGTTTGCGCCCGGTGCAGCACAGGCTGACCGGTTGGCCGACGCCCGTGCCGAGGCCGATCGCGCCCAGAGCGAGCTCGAGGTGCTGGACGATCGGGTCGCCGTCGCCGCGGAGCAGTACAACGCGGCTCAGGTCCAGCTGGACGAGACGGACGCCAAGATCAGCGAGAACCAGAAGGCCCTGCGCGCCTCGAAGAGCAATCTCGCGGTCTCACGCGTTGAACTCTCGCGGATGCTCGTGGATGCCTACCGCCAGGGGAACCCGGATCTCGTGGCCCTGCTCCTGAACGCCGGCTCGATCGACCAGCTCATCGACCAGTCCCGCTTCGTCCAGCGCGTCACGATGCACGCCCAGCAGGTCGTCCGCGACGTCCGCTCCTATGCGCACGACGTCCGGCAGCGTGAGGCGGCGCTCGACCGGGAGCGCGCGACGCGGTCCTCCGCACTCCAGCAGCGCGAAGCGGAGAAGGCCGCCATCGAGGACACACTGGCCGAGCGCCAGCGCCTGCTCGACTCGCTCGGCTCCGAAATTCAGCAGATTCTCTCCCGCCGGTTGGCCGCCCAGCGCGCCGCCGAGGCGCAGCTCGCAGCCAACGCCGGCGGCGTTCTCGCCGACGCCACGGCTGCCGCTGCCGGACAGGACTTCGCGCTCGGCGGGTCTGTCGATGGCGGCTCGGATGCCGGCACCTACATCACGCCGCCGGCGTCCTCCAGCACCGGCGGGTCGGCCGCCTCCATCGCGCTCGGCCAGCTCGGTACGCCCTACGTCTGGGGTGGCGGGGCACCGGGTGGCTTCGATTGCTCGGGGCTGATCGCCTGGGCCTACGCGCAGGTCGGCGTCTCGCTCCCGCATCACGCCGCCTCCCAGTACGCCATGGGCACGCCCGTCCCGATGGACGCGCTCGAGCCCGGTGACATCGTCTCCTTCCACGGCTCGGGCCACGCCGGCATCTATATCGGCGGCGGGCAGTACGTCCACGCGCCGCAGACGGGTGATGTTGTGAAGGTGTCGAGCCTGGCGGATCGCTCGGATATTGATGGTGCGGTGCGGGTTGGCTAGCTGTAGTCCTTACAGACGTTGTTGACACGGTCTGCTGGGA
>CAJCBN010000124.1 GCA_903960645.1 uncultured Actinomycetes bacterium
ACCAGCTCGTCGCACTAAGGCAGAGGGTGGGGGTCGACTCGCGTCGGCCCCCACCAATTCCCCCCTTTCTCACCATGTCTAAACGCCTCCTGATTCCGCTCCTCGCGCTCCTGCTGCTCCCTGCAGCCGCCGCCGGGCATGCCTCGTTGCGAACGGCCGCACCGGCCGCGAACGCCACGCTGCAGACGAGTCCAACGAGCCTCCGGCTCGTGTTCAGCGAACACGTCACCGGGAGCGGCGATGCCCTCGTTGCCGTCGGCGCAGACGGCGTTCGCGTGAGCGGTTCCACGACGATCACTGGCGGCGTGCTCACCGCCCCGCTGAGCGCGCTGGCGCCCGGCCGCTACGCGTATACCTATACCGTCGAGAGCCTTGATGGACACGTCATCACTGGGTCCCTGGCCTTCGCGGTGCGCACGCGCACGAGAGCTGCCACCCCCGCCACGGTGGTGCTCACCGATCGTCGCGTGCGCCTCTCCGGAGCCCGTGTAGGACAGCGCACACTGCGCCTCTGGGCCGGTGTCCGCGAAGGTACGGTGCGCTGGACGAGCCCGCTCGTAACTGCGCCGTTTGTGTGGACGTTCCGCGATGGCAAAGCCAGCGGGCTCTTGCCCTTCGCCGGTGACTACACGCTCGAGGTGCGCGCTCGCACATCGCTCTTCCACGAAACGATCGCCATCGGCACGACAACGATCCAACCATGATCCACCACCGGTATCTCCACGTCCATCCGCTTGCCCGACACGCTGCCCTGAGGAGCGCTCCATGAAATCCATCCCAAACCTGCGCCGCCCGCTACTGGTGGCCGCGCTCGCGCTGCTGACCACCGCTGGAGTTGCTCAGGGGCACGCTGAGGTGGAGGACAGCGGCTTCAAGCGAAACACGGTGGGGACTGTGAAGGTCCACATCCAGCACGGGTGCATCGGAGAGGGTACCGCGGCGACGGCGGTCGACCGCGTCGTCGTGCTCGTGCCGAAGGCCTTCCCGTCAGCGAAACCAAAGAGCACGGCGGGCTGGCATGCCACCGCCAAGATGACGTCTGAGGGGCGACGCCTCGAGTGGCATCGCATGAACCGTACGAGCACAGCGAAGGACTTCCGCATCAGCGTGCGCTTCCCCGCCAAGGCCGGCGTGTACGGACTGCCGATGGTGCAGTACTGCGGCGCGAGCTCGATTGCGTGGATCGAGAAGGCCGTCGGTAGCGAGGAGCCGGAGCACCCGCTGCCGACGGTGACCGTCAAATGACGGTGTGACCATCGCATCGGCAACCCCGCCTTGGGTACACTCGCGCCGTCGGGCGATTAGCTCAGTCGGTTAGAGCGCCTCTCTGATAAGGAGGAGGTCCCTGGTTCGAATCCAGGATCGCCCATCAGCACGACGGCTCGAGCATGAGGCCGGTCGCCAGACCGACCGATCAGCCACACTCCACCTGTGACTTCGCCAGACCACTCCACCGTCGCCATCACCGGCATCGGCATCGTGGGCCCGACGGGCCTCGGCATCGAGGCGCTCTGGACGTCACTGATGGAGCACCGCTCGGGTGTCGTGCGCCTTGAGGGTGACGAGTACGAGGGCCTGCCCGCGCGGCACGCCGCCCCGATCGCCGACTTCGATCTTTCGCCGTACATCGAGAAGCGCGCCGCGCGCCGCATGGGCCGCTTCGCACAGTTCGCGCTCGTCGCCGGCGACCTCGCCCTGACCGACGCGGGCCTCACGGATATCTCGGGACCGCGCACCGCGATCACGATCCACACCGGCGCCGGCGGCATCCCCGAGGGCGATGCTGAGGTGCTCAAGCGCGCCGACGACCCCGGCCGCATGGGTCCGCTCTACGTGCCGCTTGTCTCCGGCAACATGGCCGCCGCCAACGCCGCGATCAAGTGGGGCGTGACGGGGCCGGTCACCGCCGGGGTCGGCGCCTGTGCCGCCGGCACGATTGCCGTCGCCGAGGCCTTCCACACGCTGCAGCGCGGTGACGTCGACGTGGTGCTGGCGGGTGCCAGCGACGCGGCGCTGACGCCGTACCTGATGAGCAGCCTCGCCAACGCCGGCGCGCTGTCGACCGCCGAGGGCGATCCGGCCACGCTGTCGCGTCCGTTCGACGCCGGGCGCACGGGCTTCATCCCCGCCGAGGGCGCAGCGATGCTCGTGCTCGAGCCTCTGTCCCGCGCGCAGGCCCGCGGCGCCCACGTCTACGCCACGATCGCCGCCGTTGCCATCTCGTGCGATGCGTACCACGTCACCGCGCCCGATCCGGAGGGCGCCGGCGCCGAGCTGGCGCTCCGCGGGGCGCTCGGACGCTCTGGCATGGACGCCACCGAGATCGGCGCCGTGATCGCGCACGGCACCGGTACCCAGCTGAACGACGCCAGCGAGGCCGGCGCCGTCAAGCGTGTCCTCGGCGCCGGCAATCCGCTCGTCACGGCGCCCAAGGCCGTCCTCGGTCACGGCCTCGGTGCCGCCGGCGCCTTCAGCGTCGCGATCGGCGCCCTCGTCGCCGACCGCGGTCTCGTCCCGCCGGTGATGAACCTCGACAACCCGGATCCCGCCTGCGACATCAACCTGGTGCGCGGACAGGCGGGCGTGCTTGAGCAGCCCGGTGTCATCATCGACGCCTTCGGCTTCGGCGGTCAGAACGCCGTGATCGCCCTGCGGCGAACGTAGATCCCCTCGGGGCGACTCCCCCTAGACTGCAACCTATGCAGGAGATGGTGGTCTACGGGGTGTCCTTCGACATGGTCGGCAAGCAGCCGATTGTGCTGCTCAAGACCATCGAGACGAATCGGTTCCTGCCGATCTGGATCGGCCATCCCGAGGCGTCGGCGATCCTCGCGAAGCTGCAGGACTCGGAAACGCCGCGACCGATGACGCACGATCTCTTCTCGTCCGCGCTCGGCGAGCTCGACGCGGAGGTCGTCAAGGTTGAGGTCGTCGAGATGAAGGACAGCACCTTCTTCGCGCGTGTCGTTCTGCGCCGCGATGGCGAGGAGGTCCGACTCGACGCCCGGCCGAGCGACGCGATTGCGCTGGCGCTGCGGGCGAAGGCGCCGATCTTCGCCGCTGACGATGTGATCGAGGCGAGCGCCATCCGCATGGAGGAGGGCGAGGAGGACGTCGCCACGGCCGAGCCCGAGCAGCTCGTCGAGGACTTCAAGCAGTTCCTCGAGGACGTGCGTCCCGAGGACTTCGGCGCCGACAGCTGATCAGGCGTTGCGGAGCCGCGCGACCTCGCGCAGCGTTGCGTCGATGATCGAGCGCCAGAGCACCGTCACCTCGTCGTTCGACAGCGGGCCCTTGTTGCAGCGCTGGAGGTACTGCGTGAGCCACTCCTCGCGCGAGGGGTCGACGGCGTCGTAGCCCTTCTCGGCCTTGTACTCGTGCAGCTTGCGCACCGTCGAGATGCGCTTGTTGAGCGCCTCGAGGATGGCCAGGTCCGTATCGGTGATCTGGTTGCGGAACTGCTCGACGATCGGGTCGCTGGACTGGTCGCTCACGGTCGCTCCTACACGGGTGGACGCGCGGAGCATACGAGAATCCACGCTAGCGGGTGACCAGCAGCAGGCCGACGACGGCGATCACGTTGTTCGCCGCGTGGATTCCGACCCCCGGCCAGACCGACGACGAGCGCATCCGCACCAGCCCGAGGATGAGCCCGAGGGCGAACAGCGTGGGGAACGCATTGGGCTGAAAGTGGGCGAGTCCGAACAGCCCGGCGGAGCCGACGACGGCGGACGCCACGCCGAAGCGGGCGTCCAGGCGGCCGTAGATGAGTCCGCGGAAGTACAGCTCCTCGGTCAGGGCCGCGCCGCCCACGATGGCGATGGCGCTGATCGCCAGCGCGGCGGCTGAGGCGAGGGAATCGACCGTGCCGGCCTCGATGCCCTGACTCGACGAGCCGTGGAAGATGGGCTCGAGCAGCGCGGACGCCACGAGGCCGGCGATCAGGCCGCCACCGCCGAGCAGCAGGCCCTGACGCAGCGGCACACGGCGCAGGGCGAGGATCAACGGCGGTGCTCCGAGCCGCTTGGCGACGAGCCAGATGGCTGCGGCGAAGACGGCGTACGCGAACAGGATCAGGATGGACTGGGGGAGGTTCGTGAGGGTCGTGTCCTCACGCGGCTCCGACGTCAGCGCCCGCAGGATGCTCGCGCCGAGCGCGAGCACGCCGAACTGCACCAGCAGCGGCAGGGCGATCAGCAGCCAGAGGCGCGGACCCGTCGGCGTGCTGGGCTCGTTCATCCGGTGGCGATCGGCGCCGCGTGCAGGTCGTCGGCGAGCGCCTGCAGC